>JAFGTW010000019.1 GCA_016938835.1 Patescibacteria group bacterium | reverse complement strand
GCTCGGGGACATGGATTCGAACCATGATTGACGGCTTCAAAGGCCGCTGTCCTACCATTAGACGATCCCCGAAATATGAATTTAATCTTAATAAACTTTCTATCTCAAGTCAACTAAGCAACAAAATAAAAAAACCTTTTCTTTAAAAGTCTTTTAAAAATATAATTAACCCCGGGCATATTTACGGGCCGCAAAGAAACTGGTGACTAGAGTAATAAATAAGATAACGGCAAATTGTGCTCCGAAAATGACTAAGAAATTATTAACAAAATAAGTAACTAAATTAACATTATAGCCTGCTAAAAATACTTCTAAATATGGTTGAAACAAGGTCAAAAAAGGATAAAAAATAATAATCATGATCAATACACTAACAACTGCATAAATAAAGGCTGAGAACAAAAATGGCATATAAATAAAGTAATTTGAGGCACCAACCAAGCGCATGATTTCAATTTCTTTTTTATGGGTATAAACAGCTACACGAATAGAATTATACACAACCAATAGACTAGTAAGAACAAAAATAATAATAATTCCCATTCCAACCTCACTAACTCTTTTAGTAATTGATTGGATCTTATTTACTATAACTGTATTGTCGCTAAAATCACGTGATTCAATAATATCAGAATCAAGTTGCCTTAAAGTATTAATTAAATTTGTAGTTTCATCAAAATTACTTGGCGTTATTGCTAGGCTTGGCGATAAAGGATTGCTACCCAATTCACGCAAAGCTTGTAATATTTCTGGATTATCACGATATTTAGAACGAAAAGATTCAAGGGCTTGCTGCTTAGAAGTATAAACTATTGATTTAACCTCTGGCATACCATTTAATTGATTGCGCAAAGTACTAATATCATTGTCCGAAGCGTCAGCATTTAAATATAGACTAATATCAATTTTTTCCTTAACAGCATTAACAGCATTGTCACTAACTGCCTGAACGATAAGCATCGTATTAATTGAAAGTAAAGCCAATAATAAAATAGTGACGGTTACAATTGATAACCAAATATTACGGGCAATATCTTGCAAACTAAATTTGATAATACGTAGAAAAGAAAGCATAAAATATTATTAAAGCAAATATTTGCCATGAGCTAAATCACTCACCACCCTGCCTTTATCCATTGTGATAACACGGCGATTTAAACGATTAACAATTTCTTTATTATGAGTAACTAAAATAATAGTAGTGCCAAACTTATTAATCCGTAAAAGTAAATCAATAATTTCGTCAGCATTAATAGCATCTAAATTACCAGTTGGCTCATCAGCTAACAGCACACGTGGCTGGTGTACGAGAGCCCGAGCAATCGCTGCCCGTTGTTGTTCTCCTCCAGAAACTTCGTGAGGATAACGATTAGCCTTGTCTTCTAATCCAACAATTTTTAAAACACTTGGTACAATTTTATTTATTTTACCACGATTGGCTCCACAAACCTCTAAAGCAAAGGCTACATTTTCTTTTAATGTTTTTTTTGGTAGTAGTTTAAAGTCTTGGAATATAACGCCTATTTGTCTTCTTAAATAAGGAATTTCATATCTACCCAAACGAGTAATATCCCAATCACCAATCACTACCTGGCCCTCATCTGCACGTTCTTCGCCAATTAAAAGTTTAACTAAAGTGGTCTTACCTGCTCCAGACTGACCGACTACAGACACAAATTCTCCAGCCTTAATATAAATATTAGCATCGCGTAATACTTTATTAGTTTTGGAATAGCTTTTTGAAACATGAAGCAAAGTAATCATACAATTTATTGTCCTATTTGCTTAAGTGAATAATTCAGAAGAATTTCGTTATCCTTAAAATTATTATTTTTACTCCCAGCGCCAAAATTAACTACAATTAATTTACCGGCCGGAGTATCAACTCTCGTCATTAAACAATACCCAGCCTCATCTAAATAACCGGTCTTTGAGCCAGAAATTTTATACTTACTAGAAAATAAAAGGGTATTGGTATTAGTTAAAGTATGTTTAATTTGACTACTTATAGTAGAAAAGGAATAACGAGGTGTAGTACTAATTTTTTGCAATAAAGGATTTTTAAAAATCTCTTTTGTCATTATAGCATAATCAAGCGGAGAACTCACATTATCCGGTGATAATCCAGTGGGTTCAACAAAATGAGTTGAGACCGCACCCCAAGTTTTTGCTTGAATATTCATACGATCAATAAAATCAGAGCGACTAATACCACTGACACGCACTAAACTTTCTATTGCATTATTAGCTGATCCAACTAAAGCTGAATAAAGCAAATCACCAATTGTCATTGTTTCTCCTTCTGAAACTCGTAAACGGGAGGATTCCCAAGGTTTGCAATATTCATAATTATACTTTTCATCCTGATAAGAATAAGAAACGATCTTATCTAAACTAGGCTTAGTATCAAGAAAAACCTGAGCAGCAATAAGTTTAGTTAAACTGGCTAAAGGCGCAGTTGAACTAGCATTTTTATTAAATAAAATCTGCCCATCACTCTCCCTTATAACAATAGCTGATTTTGAACTTATTTCCGGTTGCTGTCCAGCTGCTTTTATTTTATTTTCATCATCAACTGAAACTAATTTCTTGGGCTCAATTTTTACTTTAGCTAAACCATCCCCTAGTGAGGCAATTTTAGCAAAAGCAACCGCATCTAAATCAATTACTCTATTGGGATGAAGCTTACGATCAGGTCCATAGTCATTAACCGTAACATCAATTGACTTACCGTTTTCTAAATTTGTTACCTTTAACATTGTGCCTGCCTTAAAATCTGGTGAGGCTGCATACAAACCACCTTTAAAACGATACCAACTAGCATCACCAACGGTCATTAATTCATCGGTAGATAAAATAGCGACTCGAGCATATGGTAAGTGGATATAAGCATGTACTACGCGATGAATTGGATCATCTACAGATGGTAATGGTCGCCAAAGTTTATGTCCACCATCATAGAAAAAAAGCTGCTTATAATTACTATTATCCTGATCATAAGCAATCTCTAAATGAATTGGCTTGGCGTTATTATAAGCTTTACCATGATCAGCAAAATCAAATTGATATACATCGCTTAGAGGCTGATAATTCCAAGGCCAGATAAAACCTGTGCCAAGCTTGTCTAGCTTTACAAGACTTACGCCTTTAAGAGCTTCTTTATCTACTCTCAATGAAAAATCACCCAAATTAAGTGATTTATTACCATCAGGAATAAAGTTAGCACTAACTGTAGTTAAATCCTGACTTAAAAGTATTTCCGCACTAGCAACTGGAGTAAAGGAAACATTAAAAATAAGAATGACGGCAAAAAGTAAAGGAATAAATATTTGTTTTTTTATCATATTAAATTAATTGACTTAGACATCTCCTTCTGTTTATAATAAGGGAGACCTCAAGCGGGTGTAGTATAATGGTTATTATGCAAGCTTCCCAAGCTTGAGACGGCGGTTCGATTCCGCTCACCCGCTCAAATTTGCCGAGATAGCTCAACTGGTAGAGCAACAGTATCGTAAACCGTAGGTTGTGGGTTCAAGTCCCATTCTCGGCTCATATTAAATAATTAAATCAGCTTTATCGGTTTTTTTATTGTTTAGTTGATAAAATATTTAAGCCATTTGCGCCAGTTAGACAAATTTATTTTTACAACTGGATCACTAGACAAATGATCGCTATCTTCATCAGTAATAACTATTACTGTTTCTCCGGGCATTTTTAAGCCTAAATTTAGACGTGCCTGCTCCTCCAAAGAAGCATCTGATTGAAAATAATCAATCATTTCTTTCAAGTCTTTATTTTTACTTTCAAAATCAGAAATCTCATTTTGAATATCGATAATCTCTTCCTCAATAATACGTTTACGGCTATAGTCTTTAGCTAAAGGTATGAGAATTAATAATAAAAAAACTAAGGCGATAATAGCAAACACCTTAGGACCAGCAAAATAACGGTTCAAAAAATTTCTTGATGACCGTCTTGATTGCCTATAATTAGAAATATTTTTTATCTTAGTCATACTACTTACTAGGAGCAAAAATCTTTTTTACCGCCTCAATTAAAAATAAATTGACAACAGCAATACCAATAGCGATTAACCAAGCATGCACACTAAGTTCAATAGTCTGCAACAAAACTTGTAAAGGTGACCAATAAATTGCTAATACCAATAATAGCAGACTTGCCAAAAAAGACATAATTAAATATGGATTATTCTTTAAAGGAATCTTCCAAAAAACTTCTTTTAAGCTACGTAGAGCAAATAAAGAAAGTAGAGACTTCAGACCAAAAATGGCAAAAAATAAAGTACGTAAATAAATAATATCTTCACCTTGACGATAAAACCAAATAAAGAGACCCAACAAAATTAAATCACGTACAATTCCTAAACCATAAATAATAGCTTTAGCCTGACGATCTAAAATTGGCTCTTTTCGATCAATCGGTTTAGAGCTAATTTTTTTATCTCGCGCTTTTTCAAAAGCAGGCACAAAACCAGGCAGCCCATCATTGATAATATTAATCCAAAGAATTTGAGCAGGTAGTAAGGCCAGCGGCATGCCCAAAATTACCGAACCAGCTATTAAGATTACTTCTGAAAAACAATCAGACAGAAGATAAATAACGATACGACGAATATTAGAAAAAATAATTCTTCCCTGAGCAATGGCATCAACAATCACTCTTAAATTATTTTTTAACAAAACTAAGTCGGCGGTTTCTTTGGCAATTTCTGTACCAGAACCAAGGCAGACCCCAATATCAGCTGTTTTAAGAGCGGGTGAATCATTTAAACCATCGCCTGTCATCGCTACCACCTCACCATTAGCCTGTAACGCGGCTACTATTCTTAGTTTATGCTCAGGACTAACGCGCGCATATATATTATATTTGGTTACAGTATTACGTAATTCCTCATCTGATATATTGTTTAATTCAGGTCCAGTAATAACTTGATGATTATTCTCTAAACCAGCTTCCGCAGCAATACTAAGAGCAGTTAAAGGGTGATCTCCAGTGATTAATAAAACACTTAAACCAGCCGCTCGACAAAGACTAACTGTTTCCTTAGCATCTATTCGGAGAGGGTCACTTAGAGCTATAAAACCGACAAAGCATAAATCACTATCTAAAGTTTGCCAATCGGGCTTGTCTGAATTATCTAGATGTTTAATATCCTCTCGTAAGGCCACCGCAATTAAACGTAAGCCCTCTTTGGTAAAATGTTCCGCCTCAGCTAAAACTATTTTTTTATCTTCTGCGCTCCATTCCTTAGCGCCATTGCCATTATTAATATAAGAGCACTTGGCCAAAACAACTTCTGGAGCGCCTTTTTCAAAAACAATAAATTTTTCCTCATGTGTGTAAAGCGAGGCCATGAATTTATCACGGCTATTAAAAGATTTTTCTGCTAACTTATGATAATCCAGTTTTAATTTTTCTGGATTAAAATTAACAGACATACCGGCTAATAATAAAGCAGTTTCTGTTGATGAACCTAAAGCCTTCCATTTACTCTGATCTTCTTCTGGATTTTCAATACTAGCCTTATTACATAAAACACTACTTAAAAATAGAGATTTTAAAGCTTTGTGCGACCAAGCTTGATTAACATCAATATCTTTTAATTCCCGCCAAGAACCATCAACCCAAATTGATTTAGCTCGCATTTCACCTTTGGTTAAGGTTCCCGTTTTATCTGAGCAAATAACTGTCGTTGTGCCTAAAGTTTCAGCAGCTAATAATTTTCTAACTAAAGCTTTGCGTTTTAGAATCTGCTGCATACCCGTAACTAAGACCACTGTTACTGCCACTCCCAAACCTTCAGGAATAGCTGCCACTGCCAAAGAAATACCAACGATGAACATTTCCCAAAATGACCGTCCCTGCAATAAGCCAATCAGTACAACTAAAGTAGCCACGCTCACCATCATAATTGCTAAAAATTTAGATAATACACCCAATCTCTTTTGTAAAGGAGTTTGTGACACATTAGCATCAGCTACCAATAAAGAAATCTTACCTAGTTCTGTTTGATGTCCAGTAGCTGTAACTACAGCTAAGCCACTTCCACCTACAATAGCTGAACCAGCATAAACCATATTTACTCTATCGGCTAATGCGGTGTCTAAATCTAGAACATCAACGGTTTTAGCTACCGAAGAAGACTCTCCGGTTAAATTAGCTTCATTTAATTCTAATTCATATGAACGAATAAGACGACCATCTGCCGGCACATAACTTCCAGCTCTTAAAATCATTATATCACCCGGAACAATTTCGCGACTATCAATAGTAACTTTACGACCTGAACGCAAAACCAAGGCTAATGGTTTAATCACTTCTTTTAATTTACGTAAAGCATTATCCGCCTTTTTTTCTTGAAAAAAACCAATAGCAATATTTAAAAAAACTGCACCTAAAATGACTCCAGCATCAATATTGCTGCCAGTTAAAAAAGAGGCCACTCCCGCTATCAATAAAATAATCATTAATGGACTACTAAATTGACGCCATAATATAGTAAAAGACCCTTCTTGCTTTTCTAAATTTAGTTGATTTGCTCCATGTCTTGATTGACGTTTGCTAATACTAGCTTTACCTAAGCCTTTATCTGAAGTTTTTAGCACATTCAAGCATTCTTCAACTTTTAAATTGTAGTAATTTAACATATACCTATATTTTATTAAGACCTTGATTTTGGTGTTACCCAAAAACCCATATATTTTCCTCTCATTAAACGCCATTGAGCGTCAAAACAAGGAATTGAACCAAAAAAGATAATAGTAATAGGCACAAAAATCCATTCTAAGACCATCCTTACATTTTTAAAGAAAGTATATTTAGCTGGTCTTTTTGGTAATAAAAGAGTGGAGATAATAGCTGATAAAACTAAACCAATCATGGCAATATTCATAAGAGATTGAGTGATGGCTGGTAAATTACCTGAAAGAACAGTGGTATTAAAACGAGAACCACCAAGCAACATAGGCATCCAACCAACAACAGCGATAATTAAAGCATTGGTTGCCCAAGAATGAAAACCATAAATTTGAGTAAAGATATGACCAGCAATTTTCTTACGATCAATACTATGCCAATACTTAATAGTATTAAACATTAAATAAGGCACGTTTTCAGCACCCCAAGCCCAGCGTCTTTGTTGTTTATATAAACTTCTGGCAGTTTGAATAAAATTACGATCAAAAGTAATATCCATGGAAACTGGAAAATAAAGTGGCTCCACTCGATAATCACCACCATAATAAAGCAGACAATGCCAAAAAATACGAGAATCTTCACTTACCATATTCGTAGACCAGAAACCAATATCAATTAAGGCCCGTAGGGTCATAGAGTGAGAAGAGTAAGTTACTAACTGCTCTTCCCTAATTTGCATCATCATCTGCCAAAAAGTATTAGAAGATGCTGCCACCCGAGAAAAAAATGGAGCTTCCCAAAGATTATTTTGATAAACAGGTATAGGCTGATAACTAGCCCGATAAGGAGATGAAACAGTAAGAAATTTATAAGATAGAGCAAAAAAATAACCAGGTCTCACAATTGTATCAATATCAAAAACGCTCACTAATATATTATCAAAATCAAAATTTTCAGGATCAAGTAAGTCTTTTTTTACTTGCTTAATTGCCCAGGCTTGATTAGCCCCCTTACCCTTAATCTCGCCAACCATACCATCCGGATGAAAGGTTATGATTAGATGAGCAAATTTATTTTGAAAAAGTGTTTTAATATTAATTGCTCGCCGATGAGCCTCTTCTCCAGCACGTTCTTCCATGGCCACTACTACGATCATCTGTTGTGGAGGGAAACCGTCTTGCAAAAGTGACTGTAAAGCGCTAAAAATTATTTCTTCGCCTTCGTTATATGTAGGTAATAATATTAAATGTTGTAAGTCAGTCCACTTTTTACCACTACGAGCTAAAGAATCAGCGGCAATTTTTTTATCATCGAATTTATTTAAAATTAAATCATTACAGCGAGCCCGCCAGTCAATTGCTGAATTTTTCTTCATCTTATAATAAGCAGTGATTAAATATAATGCTAAATAAACAACTAACAATAACCAATAAACATCAAAGGCAATAATAAAAAAAGCCACCCAAACTGGCTGAAAATAAGAAAAAATTATCAACGCAAATAAAGTGGAATAAGATAAAAATCCAGGCAATATCTCAAAAAAACGATAAAGAATTCTATCGTTGCCATATAAATCAGTGGCTTTACCTACTTTCAAATAATTCATAATTAAATATCATGGCCTTGACGGCGTATTTCATAAAAACAACGAGCACAAGCCAAAACATCAACCATGGCATTATGAGCATCTTCAAAATTCTTTTTAAACAAATATTGATGCAGCTCAGCTAAATTTGGCCATTTATAACCACCCCGACCATTACTAATACGACAAATATCTACACTTGATTTCATTGTACAAATCTTTTTAACCATTACTAAATTATTTTCTATTTTATTACGATAAAATTCTGAACCAATAATTTTATCATCAAAATCAATATTGTGCCCCACTAAAGCATCGGCGCGAGCAATATGTTCGGCAAACTCACTTAACACCACTTTTAATTCTCTGCCTTCCGCTAACGCTTTTTGATGACTAATGCGATGAATTTTGGTTGATTCTTCAGGAATAATAAATCCTTCTGGCTTAATAATGTAATCATAGCGATCCCAAGCTTTGCCATTATTATCAAACCAAGCCCAAGACAACTGAACCAAACGAGGCCAATTATTTAAATCTGTTACTGGTGCCTTAAAATTTTTAGGCAAGCCAGTTGTTTCAGTATCAAAAAATAAATACATAAACTTATTCCGAACGTCGAGAAAAATCAATAATCTCATCTTCATCCATATCGCCTTCTTTCTCTTGCTCACTTAATTTTATTTTATGAACAGTTGGTTTATCCTCACGTATTTTTTCTGGACGTCCCTTAAAATCAACTGGGTGAGCCTGGTTTAATGATGATAAAGAAATAGAGGGAGCGTTATTAACTTTTTTTAACTCCTCCACTTTCTGTTGTCGTCTCTTTTCCATTTCTTCTTTTTTTTCTTGACGCCTAATACCTAAACATTCTTTACAAAATACTGGTCTAATTCCATCTGGTTCAAAAATCGTTGCCGTCTCCATGCCACAACGAGCACAAATAGTGGCAAAAGTTGGACGATTGTCAGAATCTGGAGCGACTACCCAAGATTTTTTAGAAATAACACTTTCTTTTTTAGCTATATTTGAGCGCTCATTATTACCTGAAGATATAGATTGCCTAACAGTGCTTGCAGGAGCATTTACTGTTCGGGGAGAAAATGAAGAAGTGTTTGTACGTGGGGATATATTAATATTACTTGGTTTAGCGCTAGTACTACGAGGAACATCATCTTCGGCCGAATGCCAACGTAGAATCTTTTCTTCAACCTCATCACGAGCGCTGGCATATTTTTCACGAGAATACTGAATAACTTTTTCCATATTATTTGTCTTTTCCGCCTCTGTTAAAGGGGGCAGCCCTTTAGCTGAAAAAGGTGAAGAGGCAACGCCATCAATCATCAACTTTAAATACATTTCATATTTAGGCAAATTAACTAAGTCTTCTTCAGTAAATACTGGAGCGAATTCTTTAGCTAATTCTTCTGCATCAGTCGCACCAATGCGAAAAGAAATCATTGTACCAACATTACCAAAAACAGCCGGTTTAACTTTTTCACTTAACTGTTCAATATATTGATGAGCAAGAATAAGATTTAAATGATATTTTCTAGCCTCTGACAAAATATTAGCAAAACTGTCAGTAGAAAAATTCTGAAATTCATCAATATAAAGATAAAAATCTTTCCGTTCTTTTTCAGGCATATCGACACGACTCATCGCCGCTAACTGAATTTTGGTAATCATCATTGCACCTAAAAGAGCTGAATTATCTTCACCAATTCTTCCCTTGCTCAGATTCATAATCAGAATCTTACCTTCATCCATAATTTCGCGAATATTGATGGATGACTTAACTTGACCAATAATATTACGCATTAAAGAACTAGACAAAAATTGTCCAACCTTATTCTGGATAGGGGAAACCGCTTCCGAGGCAAATTTATCAGCGTAAGAAGCAAATTCTTTCTCCCAAAAGGCTTTAACTACTGGATCCTTAATATTGGCTACTACTCGTTTACGATATGACTTATCAGATAACATGCGCACTACTCCCAAAAGAGTTGATCCAGGAAAATCTAAAATAGCTAAGATAGCATTACGTAAAATATATTCTAAACGAGGTCCCCAAGAATCAGCCCATAATTTTTGAAATACTCCCAACAAACCTGATGCAACTAAATGGCGTAGATGTGGATCAACTTGTTCTAAGACGTTAAAAGCAATAGGAAAATCCATATCAGACGGATTAAAATAAACCACATCCTTAATTCGCTCTTTAGGAATGTATTCAATAATCTTTTCCGCTAAATCACCATGGGGGTCAACCACAGCTAAACCATGACCAGCGCGAATATCGCCCACGATCATATTTTCTTGAATTGTTGATTTGCCCATACCAGTCTTTCCGATAAGATACATGTGACGGCGGCGATCATCCGTTTTTATACCAAATTTCTTATACTGATTACGAAAAGTGGTTTCAGCAAATACAGATATTTCATCATTCATAAAGATTGATTATATTTAATACCCAACCACCCCAATACTACTAGCAAGCATTTGTAAAAATTTATTATATGCATCAGAAATAATCGGTGGCAAATAGATAAAACCCAAAATAATTGGCACTAACAATAACAAAAGTTTAACCCAACTTAATATACGTTGCCAGGCTACATAGACATTAATATGACGAACCATTGCCCTAATCTCCTTAGTCATGGCTAAATTCTCTTCTAATAAAGCTTTTAAATCTTGTTTTGATTCGGCCTGATCTATTAAAGCAGCAGATAGATTTTTATTATCGTTTTCAACTACCTGATTCGTTAAATTTTCTAATTTATTTTTTAATCCATTATTTCCTTTCTCCATAATTTTAAATTCTTGCTTCACATTTTTTAACAAATTTAGATCCAATTAAAGCTAAGTCCTTTAATTCTTGATCTTTAAAAGTTGATTTATGTTCAAAGCTTGGATCTAATAAGCCAGCATCTGGCTTAAATTTTTGTAAATACCAACGATCTGCACCCTCAATTGCTTTGCCCATAGACTCAATATCCTTAGAATTATGAAAGTCTGGAACAAGCGTGCTCCTAAATTCATAGGGCAGAGCGCTAGACATTATTATTTTAACACTTTTTTGCAAATTATCTAAATTTACAGGCACGTCAACTACGGACTGATATTTATCCCAAGAAGCTTTAATATCCATAGCGATATAATCAATCAATTTATCTTTAATCAAAGATGTTAACATCTCTGGATTAGTGCCATTAGTGTCTAGCTTGACTAAGTAGCCCAATTTCTTAATACGTCGAATAAAATCAGGCAAATCGGCATGCAAGGTTGGTTCCCCGCCCGTTATAACTACTCCATCAATTTTACCAAGTCGTTCTTGTAAAAAAAGAAAAAGGTCTTCCTCCGTAACAGGGGGATAACCTTTTTCAATATCTTTTTCGTCTAGCGCCAATGCTTCAGGGCGGTGGGGCCAGACAAGCATGGGATTATAACAATAATGACAACGAAAATTACAACCTTTAGTAAATACTATTGCTGCCAAATTATCAGGAAAATCTAAAAGCGTTAATTTTTCTAAACCACCAATAATCATATGAGAAACATTGGGGAAGCCGCCGGGATATCTTAACGGCTCTTTTCCCCGCACTTCCTCAAAAAATTAATTTATTCGGAGCAAGAAACCTTGAAAGTTTTACGATCATTATATTCAGAAGTTTTACCAGGATTGTAGTTCTTAACTGGAGTTAACCAGCCTACAACTCGACTGTAAACAATGCATTCTTGACGTTGAGTGGTAATTGGACTCATAAATATTTTTTAGGCTTAATTAGAGGGCAGTATACCCACGCAATCAGCTCTAAACATATTATAAATTAAAATATTAAATAAAACAAATTAACAGGTTGAGCAACGCTCGTTCTTCATATCATCACTAGAATAACCCATTTCTTCGTCACATTTTGGACAGAACTTGTGTTCACCCGACAAATAACCATGTTTTGGACAAATAGAGAAGGTTGGGGTAATGGTAAAATAAGGTAAACGATAATTTTCAATAATACGCTTAACTAATTTCTTAGCAGCATTACCGTCTGGTAAGCGTTCGCCTAAATAACCATGCAAAACTGTGCCACCGGTGTATTTAATTTGTAAATCATCTTGTAAATCAAGGGCGCCAAAAATATCATCTGAATAACCCACAGGCAAATGGGTAGAATTAGTATAGTAAGGAGGAATCCCATCTTTCACTGCCTCAGTATTAGCAAAAATTATATCTGGATACTTCTCTAAATCTTTTTTGGCAAAACGATAGGTGCAACCCTCACCAGGGGTAGCTTCTAAATTATACAAATTATTTGTTTCATTTTGATAATCCATCAGCCGTTCGCGCATTGCATCCATAACCTCTAAAGCAAACGTGTGTCCCTCGGGAGTAGTAATATCTTTGCCTAATAAATTTAATAAAGCTTCATTCATACCATTAATACCGATAGTATTAAAATGATTTTGCCAATAAGTATTAAAACGAGCTTTAATATCTGCTAAATAATGCTTAGAATAAGGATATAATCCGTCTTCTGAAAACTTCTCAATAACCTTACGCTTAATCTCCAGGCTATCTTTAGCTACATCCATCAATTTATAAACTCTTTCAATAAACTCCTCCTTATTTTTAGATAAATAACCAATCCTAGGTAAATTAATAGTAACAACCCCTAGACTACCAGTAAGAGGGTTGGCGCCGAATAAACCACCGCCACGCTTTCTTAATTCACGATTATCTAAACGTAAGCGACAACACATTGAGCGAGCATCATCGCGATCCATATCAGAGTTTACAAAGTTAGAAAAATAAGGAATGCCATATTTAGCCGTCATCTCCCACATTGGATTTAAAGATTCTCTGTCCCAATCAAACTGTTTATCAATGGTATAAGTAGGTATGGGGAAGCCAAACACACGGCCAGTAGAATCACCTTCTAACATTACTTCGGCAAAAGCCTGATTAAACATATCCATTTCTGCTTGAAACTCAATATACTTTTCTGGCATAATCTGTCCGCCAATAATTACATTTTCTTCTCCTACTAATTTAGAAGGGGTAACATCAAGAGTAATATTGGTAAAAGGAGTTTGAAAGCCAACGCGGGTAGGAACATTAATGTTAAACATGAACTCCTGTAAACCCTGTTTAACTTCCTTGTAACTCAACTTGTCATAACGGATAAAAGGCGCTAAATAAGTATCAAAATTAGCAAAAGCTTGAGCGCCAGCTGCCTCACCTTGCATAGTGTAGAAAAAATTAACTATTTGACCAAGTGCACTACGAAAATGCTTAGCTGGTTTACTCTGAATTTTCTCAGAAACACCACCAAAACCTTTAATTAATAAATCTTTTAAATCCCAACCACAACAATATGGAGCTAATAAACCTAAATCATGAATATGAATATCACCATTAATATGAGCCTCTCTAATATTTTCTGGATAAAGCTTATCTAACCAATAGCGAGCAGAAATAGCGGAAGCGATATAATTATTCAAGCCCTGAACAGAGAAACTCATGTTGCTATTCTCTTTCAAGCGCCAATCTGCTCTACCTAAATAATCCTCCATTAACTTTTCATCAGAAGTAGCTTTATTCAATTCACGTATCTGTCTGTGCTGATCGCGATAAAGAATATAAGCTTTAGCGGTTTTTATTTGTTTGTGCTCAATTAAAATCTCTTCAACAACATCTTGAATCTCTTCAACCGCAGGAATACTATTCTTATGAAATTTACTAGCAATTCTAGCAACTACTTCATCACTTAACTCCTGAGCCAAAGACTCATCATCAATCTCAACAGATAAGGCTGCCTTATAAATAGCATCCTTAATTTTTTTTTGACTAAACTCTACGATGTCTCCAGATCTTTTCCGGAGTTGAGTAATAATTTCAGACATGAGTTTCAAAGTGAGTAATAATATTAGAAATTTAGAGTATCGCACTTTCTAAAATCTGAATAAGACTATCACCGCTATATTAATTTATTTTTTCTTATCTTTAATTAATTTATTGAGCTCACGCCTAAATTCATTAGCATCTTTAAACGATTCATAGACAGAAGCATAACGAATATAAGCAACCGGATCCGTCTTTTTAAGATGTTTCATGACAATTTGCCCAACTTGCAAAGATGTAACCTCATTTTTACGTAATTTTTGTAAATCTCTCTCAATGCCGTGAATTGTTTGTTTAAAACTCTCTTCAGTGACAGGTCTTTTTTCCAAAGATTTACGTAAACCACTAATCAATTTCTCACGGCTATAAGATTCGCGACGACCATCTCTTTTTACAATCATTAAATCTAATATTTCAATCTCTTCATAAGTTGAAAAGCGAAAATTACACTTTAAACACTCGCGACGACGTCGAATAGAAAGGCCGTCTGGAGCAACGCGAGAGTCTACAACCTTAGTATCATTGTAATAACAAACGGGGCATTTCATAAAATAAGTTAAAAACCTATATTTTGTGGCTTCACATAACAATCTACCACTAAATCTTGTGATTATTTTCATTATAGCAGAATTGAAAAAGAGGGTCAAAATCATCTAATATTCATATAAAAATGATAATAAAAGCCCTCTTTGCAATTTGCCTGTGGATAAATAAAAAATAAAATAGCCACTTAAAGCTATTATCTATAATACAAGCTGAAGACAAAATAAGCATTGCACTTATTTGCGTCCCCTCAATTTAAACATCTCCCATAAAAATGACCAGGAATCGCGCCAAATATTAATTTTACTGCGTCTAATACTATAACGATTTTCTGCCCAATCAATAGGAATCTCTTGAATACCTAATTTCTGCTTCTGAGCCAAATATATTAACTCGGTGTCAAAGAAAAAGTCATTATTTTGTATTTTGTGCCCAATCTGACGCCAAGCTTTAGCGGTAATAGCTTTAAAGCCACACTGCAAATCACTAAAATTATGTTTTAAGAAGAAGCGAGAGAGATATATATACGCCTGAGAGCTCAATCCTCGCATGTACGAGCGTTTTACCATCGATGCAGCTAACATTCTCGAGCCAAAGCATAAGTCAGCCTCTCCGTTCAAAATAGGGGCTAATAAAGAGTTGAAGCCACTTAAATCAACTGCTAAATCTATATCCATATAAACTAAAACATCAGCTTGACTGTAATTAAAATAAGTTTTAATAGCCCGTCCCTTGCCAGGCTCCTCTACTAAAAAAATACTAGAGTCAGATTTATTTATATTAACAAATTCTTGAACCATTTTCTGAAACAATAAACTGGAACCATTCACAATAAAAACAAGTTGCCAGTCGTATTTTAAATTGCTATTACGTAAAAATTCCAACAATTGGCTAGCGTTGTTGTTAAAAATTAATTCTTCATTATAAACTGGTAAGCAAATATCAATTTTCATATCAATTTATTACTTAATATAATAATTATATCACATCATGAATAAAAGATAATAAAAATGAGACTAAATTCAGTCTCATTTTTAATTAACATTCGTTTAGAAATTAATTGCCCATTTTTTTCCGAATAAACGCAGGCACACTTAAATCATCTTCTTCATCGGTAATTGATTCCTTATTTTCAACTATATCTTGTTTTTTTTCAACTAAAGGTTTGAGTGGAATATTCTTGATGGTTGGCACTTTAGCTTTTTTATCTCCCCATAAAGCTGCGCCAACACTGCTTTCTTTCTCATTTTCACTTTCAATAAATGGGTTAGGAGTATAACTCTTGAGTTCAGTCTTAGAACCGCTCTTACTCTTACCGTCAAAACCAGTGGCCACAACAGTAATCTTGATTTGATCCTTCATCTTCTCATCAATCACAGCACCAAAAATAATCTTAGCATCTTCATCGGCAGCTGAAGTAATAACCTTGGCTGCATCACTAACTTCATTCATGCTTAAATCAGGACCACCAGTAATGGTAAAGACGATACCACGAGCACCATCAATAGACATGTCTAATAGATTAGAATTAATAGCTCCCTTTGCCGCTTCAATCGCTTTATTTTCACCACTAGCCTGGCCAATGCCCATTAAAGCAGAGCCAGCGTTTGCCATAACCGCTTTAACATCGGCAAAGTCAGCATTAATTACACCAGGCACGGTAATTATTTCAGCAATTCCCTGTACACCTTGTCTTAAAACATCATCTGCGATAGCGAAAGCTTCAAGTAATGAAGTGCGCTTATCAATTACCTGTAATAACTTATCATTAGAAATGGTAATGATAGTATCAACCTTATCGGCTAAATCGGCAAAAGCCCGGTCAGCAATATTCTTACGCTGACCACCTTCAAAAATAAAAGGTTTAGTAACCACTGCTACGGTTAAGGCCCCTAAATCACGAGCAACCTGGGCCACTATTGGTGAGGCGCCTGAACCAGTACCACCACCAAGACCGCAAGTAACAAAAACCATATCGCAACCTTTCAAGGCCTCCCTAATTTCATTTTGTGATTCTTCAGCTGCTCCTTTACCTAGGTCTGGATTCATGCCAGCACCTAAACCTCTAGTAACTGATTTACCAATATGTATTTTTTCACTGGCTTTATTGTAATGCAATGCTTGAATATCAGTATTAATTGCTACAAAATCAACACCTCTAATGCCATTTTCAATCATACGGTTAATGGCGCTGCCGCCGCCGCCGCCAACACCAACAACTTTAATTTTTGCAAAAGTTTCAATTTCTGGTTTTATTTCCGCCATAATTCTGGCTGAATCGCCGCTTACATATAATGAAAACGACTACTCTTCATTTAATTTTTTATCTTGGAATAATTTTTTGAAAAATGTTTTTGGCCTTACCAAAAATATCGCCGATATTTCTCTTAAAACCATTATCAATTTGACCTGAGTATTCATGTGCCCCCCAAATAACCAAGCCTAAAGCAGGCAAAAATTCAGGCGTTTTCACTTTATCAATCACTACGCTAACATTTTTTGATTGTCCCATTACCGCAGGAAGTCTTAATTGACGCTTAGCAACATCAATTAAACCATCTAATTGGGATCCAGCGCCAGTAAAAACAATACCTGCTGGCAACATACCAGAACGTTCAATTTTTTTCAATTCCTTATCTATTTTATCAAAGATTTCCTCTACTCTAGCTTCAATAATTTCAGCTATATACTTACGTGAAACTAAACTAATATCATCATTAACGTCTTCCTCTTTAACTAAACGAGTCACATCAACTTCTTCATCCTTATCAAAATTTTCTGGATTAGCATTACCATATTCTAATTTAATTCTTTCCGCTAAATTTATCGGACAGCGTAGCCCTAAAGCAATATCGTTAGTTATGTATTCGGAACCAATAGGTAAAACAGCCGTATGCAATAAATTACGCTCTTCATACACAGACAAAGAAGTCGTGGAAGATCCGATATTAACTAAAACTACTCCCAATTCTTTTTGCTTAGGAGTTAAAACAGCTTCAGCAGCTGCCAAAGGAGAAATAACCAAATCTTCTATTTCTAAACCAGTTCTAAAAATTGCTTTAGTTAAATTTTTTGTTTGAGTGGTTAATCCTTGAATTATTAAAGCTTCGACTTCTAAACGAATACCACTCATACCAATAGGATCTTTGATATCATTTTGATTATCAACACTAAATTTAATTGGCATGACATGTAAAATTTCGTAATTGACTGGAACAGCTAAAGCTCTAGCTGCCTCAATAGCACGATTAACATCGGCTTCACTAATTTCACCATCACTTTTACTAACAGCCACAACACCTCGACTACGTTCACATTTAACATTAGGATCGTTGATACCCACCCAAACATTAGTAATAGGCACGCCAACAATTCTTTCAGCCTTTTCTAAACAAGCCGAAATAGAGGAAGTTGTTTCCTCTATACTGTTTACTACACCCTTGCTAACACCAGCGGTTGGTGAGGAAACTGCTCCAATAATTTGCAATTCTTCACCGGTTGGGCCAGAAATCCTTTGACCAATAACGAGGCGAACCGCCGTTGAGCCGATATCTAAACCAGCAATAATGTCATCTTTCATAAAATAATTAAAATAACCACAAGAGCTATTACATTAAAATAATCATTAAGCACTTGAAGCCATACTTATTCTATTATAATAAATTTTTTAAATATTAACAACTAAAAAAGATGTAAATAATATTGAACGATGTTTTCGCCCCATATTAAGGCCAGTATGGCACCAATAGCTAAAAATACACCTAATGGTAATTTTGAGCCCCAGGATTTATGACCACTAATAATCAGAGTTAACCCCACGATTGTTCCCGCTAAATAAGCCGACAAAATAGCCGTTATTAATAAGCTCCATTCGGGAAATATCGCCCCTAAAAGCGCCCCCAACCAGATATCACCTTCACCCAAACCATGACCACGCGTCAATAAATATTGAAGACCAAAAAATGCTACTGCCACTGCCATACTTAATAATATTTGCCACCAAATTACTCCCAAAAATAAATTAATAATAATAAAAAATATACTCGCTGGCCAAACCACAAAATTAGAAATCAAATAATAACGTAAATCAAAAACAAAGATAATGGTCATTACCCAAACTACCACCAAGTCTCTAATTAAATACAAATAGAAAGAAGGTTTCTGTAAAATAAGCCACAAAGATTCGTCAGCTAAATATTTAAAATCTAAAAGACGCCAAAAAAATAAAACAAATAAAAGGGCTACCACTAATTCAACCAAAGGATATTGCCAAGAAATTTTTTTGTGACAAAAATAACAGCGCCCCTTTAAAAAAATATAACTAAGCAAGGGAATATTGTGAAACCAACGCAAAGTATTTTTACAAAGGGGACAATAAGAACGCCCAATAATACTCTCCTCTTTATATAGTCGCCAAATTAAGCAATTAGCAAAGCTACCCAAAGATAAGCCGAGCATTAAAATAATAATAGTTAATAAAAACATCATAATTTTTAAAAATAAATTAATTCAGTCAAAGCAGGTAAAGCCTCTCCAGGGACTAAAGCCGAGGCTTTCTCCCAATAAATTTGCGCTTTTTTTTCATCTCCTAACTCTTGATAAACTACAGCGAGATTAAGAATAATATGAAAATTTGTAGGTTCACGTTTTAATATTTGTTGCAATGTATCTTTACTTGATTCTAAATTTTTTAATAAATAGTAAACGTCAGCTTTTTTCTTTAAAGAAGACATGTCCTCAGAAAAATAAGTATAAGCCTGACTGTAAGCACTTATCGCTTCTTCATATTGATGTAATTCTTGATACAAGTCACCCTGCTGATTTTTTATTCGGTGTAAATAATAAGCTAGATACTCTTTATGTTCTTCATTTAAACGAGGGTCGTTTATACTCGGCAATAAATCTAAACTCTTATCATAAAAGAGTAAAGATTCATCAGGCATAGCAGATGATTGCAAGCACTCCGCCCAATTACGATAAACTAAAGGGCGACGAGGACTGAGTAAAAATAAATCAGAAAAGATAGCGCGAGCGTTTTCTGCGCCTTCTAAATAACAAACTAGATTAGATTTCACCAACTTATTTTCATAAACATCTTCTGGCAAAAGTTTATAAATATCATTAATTAAAATTTGAGCAACTTTTTTACTAGATAAATCTGGCAAAACTTTAAAGTCATTTAAAGCAAAAAGGCCAATAGAACGTTCATAGTAATGTAAATTTACAGGATTTTTTTCAGTCTCCAATATATAGCTACTTAAAGCACTAATATGAAAATATCGCTGTGTCGGCAATAAACGATAAATTTGCAGAAAATAATAATCCGCTTGCAAGGAGTTTAGCCCCGTATAAGCCTGACTAGCAGCGAGACCAAATAAAATGGCCGCTATAATTGTCATTAATATTTGTCTGATTGATAACCTAATTCCCTGTTTAAAAAATTGTAATAATTTCTTCCATTTAATAAAATAATCCCTTAACGATGATTCCTCGCTAAGACTTAAATTACCTGCCACCACGAAAGCGGCTAAAATCCAAAAATAAAATACACCAGCAATATCCGCTAAACCAAAAAATAAAGAAATGGCGTAAGCAAGCATGGCGCTGGCAGCTGCTAAAGCGAAGGCTCTTCCTTGTGGCTTTAACCATAAACGCCAACATTGCCAGGCCCAAAATATATATAAAAACAACCAAAAAATTAAACCGATGATACCAGTCTGAATAATAACATCCAGTACACTATTATGAACCTTGTCTGTATAAGCATCAACCTTCATAAATATACCCCAATCCTGCTGATACTGACCAACAATAACTTCTCCTCCATTTTCCAAGCCAATCCCAGTCCAAATATTATTTGGAATAACCCTTCCAGCAGCTTGGTAAAAAGAGCGGCGCAAAGCAATACTGCCTGCATTAAAATTAACCAAAGATTGCAGGCGTACTGGTGAGACAAAATAAGCTGTCGTCACTAAAAAAATAAGGAAGAGAGGTATAAGCCATAAAATTTTAAAATGACGTTGACGCCAAGTTTCTACTATTAGAACTAAAACTGCTACAACTGCTATCGCTAACCAAGCAGCCCTTGATCCACTCATTAATAAAGCGAGAAACTGTAAAATAACAGCTATTAGAGATAAGCTTAAAAAGAGAATTTTTTTTGTTTTTACTAATACCAATATAGACAAAGGCACAGTTAAGAGTAACAAAGAAGCTAAGAAATTTGGCTGGCCTAGAGTTGAAATAGCCCGACCAAGTAACTGTCCTTCTTGCCATTGAGCAAAATCATAACCAATAAACTGTAAACAAGCATAAATTGCCACCACGCTACCACTCACCATCATTAAAAATGATAAGCGCGCTGTAGCCCTCGACCAAGTCATAACATTTCTAATTTTTTCCTTAAAATTAAAATTAGAAAAATAATAAACAATATAAGCAAAATAAACAGACAAAAAATAATAAAAAACTAGCCCCATTTTTCGGTCATAAGAACCTAACCAAGTTTGAGACAAGTTAACTGAAAACAACGATAAAATTGACCACCCCAATAAAAAAAGAACTAGTGGCGCTAAGCCCGCAATAAAGCGCTGATAAGAAGCAACGCTTAATAAATTCTTTTTAAATATAATTAAATTAGCTAATAAAATAATCGTCCCCAACAATTGTAGCCAAAAAAATTTTATCAAAGTAAAAGGGCTGTAAATTGGAAAGAAAAAAGACATTGATAAAGGTATAATAAGCAAAGACGACCAAAAAGCGATTTTTTGTATGAGCGAGAATATAGAAGTCCAATTAATTTTTTTCATAAGTCTTTTAATCTATTAACTAATTATAGCATACAAAAAAACTCCAAACCATTAAAGATTTGGAGTTTAAATTTTATATATTTTCTATTTTTATTAAGCACGCTGACGATGTTGCCATCTTTCCCAAACAACCAGAAGCGGACTGGCGACGAAGATTGAACTGTAGGCTCCAGAAAAAATACCAATAATCAAAGCCAAGACAAATTCCTTAATAGAATCGCCCCCAAACAATAAGACAGCGATTAAAGCCAATAAAGTAGTGATAACGGTATTAATAGAGCGGACAAAAGTCTGATTAATACTCGTATTAACTGTTTCTGCAAAACTGGTGGCACTCTTAGGCAAGTTTTCACGAGTACGATCAAATACTACAATAGTATCATTCACACTATAACCAAGCACAGTTAAAATAGCGACTACAAAAGCGGTATTTACTTCCACTCCGTAAAAATGACCAAGAACTGAAAACACGCCCATCGTAATTAAAACATCATGGAATAGAGCAACAATGGCAATCATACCATATTTCCAAGAAGCGACTGGCTTAGACACTCGCTGGAAGGCAAAGCCAACATAAATAATAATTACCAAAAGAACCATAATCGCCAACCAAAAAGCCTTGCTTCTCAATTCCTGTCCGATAGAAGGTCCAATGGCTTCAAATCTTGATTCTTCTAAACCAGACTGAGCTTCTGGTAATTGCTTTAAAGCGCCCAAGACAGCCTGATGAGTATCCTCATCACTTTCTTGAAAGCGTAAAATCATGGCATCAGTCGTAGGTTGAATAACTACATTGCTAATATTTAAATTAACCAATTCAGCTTGAATAGCGGTCACCGAAGGCTGCCCACCATCAAACTTCACTTCCATCAAACTGCCACCGGTAAAGTCAAGGCCAAAATTTAAGCCCCACATAAAAAGGAAGGTAATGGAAGCCGCTACTAAAACACCAGAAAGGGATAACCAGAGTTTGCGTCTTTTAATAACTTTAAAATTAATCATATACAATGTTAAGGCGAATTTTAAATCCGCTCGTTTATTTATTTGTTAATCCGGCGAGAACCGAGCAACCAGCGGTGACGATCCAACCAATTGCCATTAAAGACTTTTAAGAGAATATAAGTGATAACGATGCTGCTAAACATGGAAATAGACACACCAATAAACAGGGTGGCACCAAAACCTTTAACTAAACCAGTGCCAAAGGCCATTAAAACAAAGCAAGTTAAAATAGTAGTAATATTACCATCACGAATAGAAGGCCAGGCGCGTCTGAAAGCTTCATCGAGAGCGGTAGCAAGAGGTTTGCCAGAACGCAATTCCTCTTTCATGCGCTCAAAAATAAGAACATTAGCATCCACAGCCATACCCACTGATAAAATGAAACCAGTAATACCAGCCAGAGTTAAAGTAATTGGTTGGTTAGCATAAAAAACTAAAAATACTAAAATCACTACAAATAAACCAGCCGAAAAAAGCCCATCAAATATTTTAAGATGATTAAAAACGCTAACAAACAATAAAACCAAAAGAGCAAGAAATATGAGGGCTAACCAGATAGGTGAAGTCTTGAAGATGGTTAATACTGTTAAAGCATAAATACCTAAAGATAGAACGGACATCACGCCTGGTAAACGATAAAACATGATCATGAAGATCGTAACCAAAAGAAAACCAAGTAAACCCGCCGTCACACTGTTGTTGATTGATTTCTGTCCTAAACTAGCACCAACTGTTTGCTGACTAACTAGATTAATTGGCACTGGCAAAGCACCAGTATTTAAACGCTGTACTAATAATTTTGCTTCCTGAACATTAAAACGTCCAGAAATAATTGCTCGACCGTCGGGAATGCGCTCATTTACATTAGGAACACTAATGGCATAACCATCAAGAAAAATAGCCACTGGCTTGCCAATATTACGCTCAGTAATGTCAGCAAACATTTTTGCTCCCTCAGCATCAAATTCTAAAGATACTTCTGGGGTCGCATCTTGTGGGTTAAACTGCAAAGTTGCTCTTTTTAAATTTTTACCAGATAGCTCTGTATTTTTCCAATTATCACCAATATTTAAAACTGGAGATTCATCTTGAGCAGCAAAAGTTAAAACTTGAGCGCTATAGGTAGTAATTGTTGGCATTTGTCCTTCCTGATCTTTAAAAGGATTGTCCTGTTCATTTTTGGATAATAATTTAGCCACAACAATACTACTACTTGTTTGAACAGGTTTTGCTACGACATCACCAGCTGATAAATCTTTCAAAGCATCAAAAAGCTCAGGCTGATTATCTGCGGTAATATTATCATTATTACTTAAAACTGCCTTATATTTATCAACAACAACTTGCCAATCGCTAGTATTAGCAAGTTCTTTTAAAGCATCTTGAGCATCAGTCATGACCTGTTTATTAAAAGCAACAGCTTCGGCATTAGGACTTAGATCAACCTGTTGATTATCAGTACTCTGCTCTTTAAATTCCAATAAAGGTGTTTCGCCAATCATTTTAATAGCCTCATTTACATCTTTAACTCCAGCAAGTTCAGCGATAATGCGATAATCACCTTTCATTGTACGATTAATTTGAACTATCGGCTCACTCACGCCAGCAGAGTTCACTCTGCGTTCAATAATATCTCGCACCCCCTCTAAAGAGCTCAACCGATCTGCTTCAGGAACGCTAGTAACATCAGCTTCATAAACTAACTGAGTTCCTCCTTGCAAATCTAGACCCAAGACAAAAGAGCTATGTGTTACCGTAGGTAAAACAATAACATTATTAGTAACCCTAGCTAGAGCCTCAACGCCTTGATTATAATAATTACTGGCGGCCAAAACAAAGCCTAAAACGGCAAAAATAACCACTAGGGTCATCAGCCATCGCTGACGATGATGTTTAAATAAATTCGAAAACTTCTGTGATTGTAACATAAAATTTATTAATTATTGGCGATGATTAGAAACTTTTAAAATCTTAGACTAAAAATGGGAAAAAATCAAGACAAGTCTTTACAAAAAACATAAATTAACATATAATTCTTAATAATAGCTAAAAAATAAACAATTAATTATATGCCACTTATACCAACAGTAATTGAAAAAGAAGGACAAGTAGAGCGAGCTTATGATATTTATTCACGTCTACTCAAAGACCGTATTATTTTTTTAGGCGAAGCTATTGATGACCATGTCGCTAATATTGTTATTGCTCAAATGCTTTTTCTGGCCGCTGAAGATAAAGAAAAAGATATTAAATTCTACATTAACTCGCCCGGAGGATCTGTTTCAGCAGGTTTAGCAATTTATGACACTATGCAATACATTAAATGTCCAGTTTCAACTATCTGTATTGGCATGGCTGCATCAATGGCTTCTGTTCTATTAGCTGCCGGAGAAAAGGGCAAACGACTAGCTTTACCCAACAGCGAAATAATGATTCATCAAGTCATGGGTGGAGCCGAAGGGCAGGCGTCTGATATAAAAATCCGCGCTGAACATATTTTAAAAATTAAAGATAAAATTAATCAAATACTATCTAATCACACTGGACAAAAAATTACAAACGTTGAAAAAGATAGCGATCGCGACAATTTTATGAGCGCTGAAGAAGCTAAAAAATATGGTTTAATTGATAAAATAATTAGTAAAGAATAAAATACCCTCTCTTAAAAATAGGCACAAAAAAAACTCGATCTTCTTTGATACGAGTTTTTTATTTTTTGAAATAAATTTATAAAGGCATTAATGTGCTAGCCATCATTCTAAATATTTCTATATAAGGAGCTGAATCATCAGACTTAATATAAGAAATAACATAAATACTACGGTTATCTGGTCCTAAAAAATAAATAATTTGACCATCTGCACTAACAATACCTGGCCCAAAATTACTATCAATAAAACGATCCTGACTGAGTACATCTATGTCACCAAACTGTTCTTGGTACCAACTAATAATATCAGAATTAATTTGATCACTATTTTCTCTTGATATTTGAATAAAAGAAGTGTTTGGTGCTGAAAATAAAGTTGAATCCGGAGAAACAATATTAATCTCCCAATCATGAGGATAAATAACCGCAAAACCACTAGCGGTATTAGAGAATAAGGCTAAATTATTATTTTCCTCCAATTTACCAGCCCCATTAGGATTATACCCACTATTAATTTCTTCAAAATCCGAATAACCGTCATTATCCGTATCGCTTAACTGAGTATTTGTTCCTAAGAATAATTCAGCGGCATCGCTTAATCCATCACTATCGCTATCTACAACTGTTGGCAAAACTAAATTATCTTTTTCTTCCACAACTTCCCCAGAAACCACTTCAACGGCAATAACATCAACAGTAGAAGAGGCCGTCTCTTCATCATTATTAATCAAAGGCTCCACCACAGAGTCTGTCGATGCTACAACTGTAACCAGATTATTTTGATTATTATTAGTCATTTCTGGTGTAATTGAAGGTGTCATTGAGGGTACTATTAAAAAGCGATAAGCTAAATAAAAAAGCACGAAAATAACTAAAATGCCAACACTAATAATAATTAGACCAATTAATTTAGGAGAATTAACCTTGCTTGCTTTATTTTTAAACAGTGAGTGATTATTTTTATTTGCATCAACATCTTCTTCCCCTTCATAGCTAGTAGCACTTAAACTACTAAAAGATGGCATATTTTTAACTACAAAATCATCCTGTAACCTTTGTTGTAGATTATCTGTTGATTTTTTAATTTTAATCTCCTTATTTAGTTCCATTTTGAATAATTAATTAGCAAAAAAATAAAAAAAAGCTACAACTGACAAAGCCAGTAAAACTACCGGCATTATCCAATGCCATGGTTTTCCACGCAAAGGCATATTTAACTTAGGCATCACATGTACTTTTAAGTATAGCCCCACACTACCAGTCTTCAAAGGAGTATTTTTTTGATTATCTTTTCCGTAATTTAAATTCATAAATAATTATTATTGTAAAATACCCTCACCATTAGGATTATAACCATTTTGAATCTCACTCCCATCCGTATAACCGTCTCCATCCGTATCAGCATTCAAAGGATTGGTATAGTATACTCTTACCTCCTCATAATCAGATAAGCCATCAAAATCGGAGTCAATTAAATTAATATTTGTACCTAAAGAAATCTCTTCCATATCAGTTAAACTATCGGCGTCAGAATCAACCGGCGCTGTTACAACTGGAATTGCTGGATTTTCCTCTATAACAGTATCGGTCATACTAGCGTTATCAACTGGCTCAACTACGCGATTTTCACCAACCATTGGCTCAACAATAGACCCTTGATTATTATTTTTTTCATTCATGATATTAGTTTCTTGTTGATTAACGCTTGGAATAATAGCATTATTTAACTCATTATCACTTATTTTTGCGTTATCAACCATTGACTGTTCAGCTGGCTTAGGCGTGCTTAAAAATTTAACATAAACCAAATAAGCTAAAGCTACTAAAATAAGCAACGAAAACGAAATTATGACCAAATTTTTGTATTTAAAAGCTGATTTTTCAGAATGTTCATTGGCTTCTTCGTCATAAGAATGAGAAGCTAGTCCAGCTGACTGGGCCTCAATATTACCAGACTTAAGTTCAGCACCAGCTATTTGACTCCCTTCAGTTTCAGCAAAAATATCATCTACAGCCTTTTCGCCAGAAACATTGGAAGTTTGTTTGTCTAAATTATCAAACATAGATTTAAAAATTTATGAATATTATTAATTAATTATATTATAGCGAATTTTTACAAATAATCCCAATTAAATAATAAAACCTTTTTATTGTTTAATTATCTTTTATTAACTTATAGGTGGTTATTTGACCATCTTGAGTACGATTCAAAATTTCTACAGACATATTTTCAGGAATTCCTAATTCATTTTTTTCATCAATATTCATCAATATTGGCTGATTATTATTTATAAAAATGATCTCAGAATTATTAGGTGTAGATTTTTTTAATAATAAATTCCAAAAAATAAAAACCAAAACGAACAACAAGGCCAACAATAACACCCACCTAATTGAATTTATATAAGACCTTTTCATAATTTTATTAATTAATACAATTAAAAATTAACCTACTTAATAGTAGAGAAGGCATCCTTAAGTTTTTGACACTGAAGCGCGTTATAAGAACACACATTATTATCGCCGACTAAACAACAATATTTATTTGTTGGACATACCGAACTAGAATCAGCATCACAACACTTTTCCGTCTTTAAATCATAACACTGATTACCACAAAGACCTTCTTCACTGGTGCAGCCAATATTATCAACTACGCATTGGCCGTATGGCCAAACAGCTTTATTCCAACTAGTGCCAGCTGGGCAAGTACAAACTCCAAATGATTCACATTCACCTGAATAATCACAATTATAATAACCTGTCTCACAATATGAACAATCGCCTTTAAGGCTTGAGCTGCACTGGCTAATAGAGTCGCAAGCCGGAGAAAGATCGTTTTCAATCACACATTTTCCATCACATTCATATTGCCCAGAAGGGCAGGCATCACCACACTGACTACTACTTTCACAGCCCAAGATATCTGCCGAACAATCATAAAAGCCAGAATTACAAACGCAATCGCTACCGTTATAAGAAGCATTTATACCGCAATCACCGCAATCAATATTACAATAACCAACCCCTTCCCAAGGTATAATGTTACCATTGCGCTCAATGGAGTACTGGCAAACACCATCACCACAAAAACCACCGTTTAATTGATCGTCAGAAAAAGTACAAAAATACTGATTATTCATAATAGGATAAGGAACAATATCTCCAGGCTTAGTAGTGCAAGCATATTGAAAATCCGCAGAACTAGCGGGAATCTGAATCCTATTTAACACAATATTACTATCGCCATCGCAACTCTCTTGACCATCATTATAGAAGCCACCGCGGCCTTCCAAATTTGGTTGTTGTCTAATACCGTCACCACAGTAATTATTAATTGAAAGGTTAAATTCTCTTTGAGAAACAGCCCCAAATTCATTCTCAGCTTTAATCTTAATTAAATTGTTTACAGAAGAAACGTTAGGCGTTCCTTGTAAAGCATAATAGGACGCCACATCGGCAGCCTCAGCACTAGATAAAAAATTATTTTTTTCTATTCCTAACCACGAAAGAAATTTCTGCCAAGGCTTAGTATTGATTGGCTCTACGTTATATGAAATATCTAAACTGCTAGAATTGCTAATACTAAGTCCATCTGGCAAAGAACCAACAACAGTATAATTAATAGTGTGATCTCCTTGTTTTTGCCAACCTAAACCACAATAATAAGCAGAGCCAACTCGCACTGTTTTAGCACAATTAAAATCTAAAATCGGCTGATCAACTTTCACATTAATTGTCACTTTTCTGGTTGATTCCATTCCATAGTGATCTTTGGCTGAAATCGAATAAACAAAAACTGTATCCGATAAAAACTTATTTGAGGTGTTTAATCTGTATTTTAGTGTGTAATATGTTGTATCTCCGCTACGACGAGAGGTTTCACCCAAAAAAGTGGATTTGGACGAAGATAGCAAATCATAAGGACCTGAATCGTATTCAAACTTGGTAATTGTGTAACTTAAAGGATAATCCTTGTCAGTAATACTAAAGTTAATAGCTAAAGGAATTACTGTACTGGGATAATAATCAATATCATCAGATTGAATTAAAGGCTCATTATTACTAATAACAATCGGAGTATTTGTGGACATGATTGCTCCCTCTGAATCCACTACATTTAAAATAAGATTATATGTACCAACATTTCCAGCTCTAACTGCATATATTTTTTTCTGATTAGGATTATAAGTATCCATCAAAATTGGAGCAGAGCTCCAATTACCCCAAGTTCCTGAAGTATTAATTGACCAATCTAAACTATTATTTTCTGGATCGATAACCTTAATAAAACCATTAAACTCTTGGTTCTGTTCACCATACAACTTTGTATCAATTAGTACGGGGGCTAAATTATTACTATAACCCGTATAACCAGAACCACTGGCAATACAGCCTAAATTAGATAATTGCCCTTCAGCAGTATTATAGCCAAGAGCTTTAGTTTCCATAACTGCACATAAATTATAATTAGAGCCATTACTATCACTACTGTAAGCAAAAACGTAACTATTAGCTGGCAGTTCCAAAGTACTATTATTTGGTTGAGGGTCAGCAAAATTTTGAGTCTCTTTATTCCAACAAGTAATACTATCAAAACCATCGCAAATACCCAATCTATTTATTGAATCAATTTCTCTTTGAGAAACACCAATTTGAGGCAAGAATAAAGCCTGCCAACTTGGCCAAACTGAAAGAGAATTAAGTGGTACATATGTACCAGCACTTAAGACTGGATATTTATTATTTATTTGCTTAAAGACCGCTAGAGCTTCCCTTAAATTACCCAAAACACCTAAACGACGAACGTCACGAGCCACCATTGATCTCAAATTATCACAATATAAACCCTGAGGACAATCATCATCAGTATAGCAATTATCATTTTCTATTAATTGACAGCGCCCAGAAGCACTGCTATTACTTGAGCATTCTAAACCCTGTCCGCACTCATTATTATCATTACAACTTAAAGTTGAAATACTACAACTACCAACTCCTGATAAATTACTATTAAACTGCCAGTGATCAACAATTTGTCCCAAAACATCAACTGTTTTTATATTTGGGTCTTGATTATATGAAATCAAATAAATATTAGTATAAATAGTATTGCCACTAATATTGGCGGCATTCACATAAACAGTGCGTCCATCACGCACAGCATCATATGAATCGACTAATAACGCCTGAGGGGAGCCAGAAAAACCTTGACTCTTATACCAGCGAGCAGCACTATAATGATTGGGATTAGGTAAAATTCTAACAGCAATGGCATCGCTTTCATTAATAGCTTCATTTGAATCAGATAATGCCTTAACTTGATTAAAAAAAACAAAAGAAAAAAACAATAACAACAGTAAAGTTAAAATAAAATGTTTTTTTAATTTCATATATTAATATTTAAAACATTATTGAACTGGAATAATAATAGAGACTTCTATTGATTTAAGACTCTCATTACCCGCATTATCAATGGCTGATAAGGCAAAATAATGGGTACCTGCACTAAATTGTCTGCTATCCAGGTCCAAAGAAGTAGCATTATCATCCGAGTCAAAAGACTCTCCATACTGTCCAGAATTAATGCCGTGATACAAACGATAAAAACGCGTATCATCATTATTGGTTAACCAAGTAAAATTTAAACGCTGATCAGTGGCAATAGAAGCAAGGAAGCCAAGAGGTTTCTCTGGAGCCATCATGTCGGTCAGAGTTACTGATCTTCCACCAAATAAAGCACTTTCAACTTGAGTAAAAGATATAGCTGAAACCTTAAAACTATAAGTGTCACCAGTAACTAAATTATCAATTTGATAATGACAAGAATAATTTGAGCCACTAACTGGATGCAGGGGGGTACATACAGTGTTAATATTATCGTCTAAAATATCATTCGGCTTAACATCAATAAAAGCGGTATTACCAGATGTTATTGAAGTATAATAAATACGATATTTACCAAGCTTATTTGCATCAACATTATAAATTAAACTAGAATCTCCATACCATTCTAGGCTAACAGAACTTCCAGTTTCCAAATCAATAGCAGCGGTAATAGCGCCCACCGTTGGCACCTCTTCCTTAAAGAAATAAGACTCCTTTAAAACACTCCAAACACAGAAACCGTCTGGATTTCCATCAAAATTATTATCTGGCCCGCACAAACCTTTATTAACATCATTAATTTCACAGGCAGTTTGCCCCTCGCTACAAGTAAAAATACCACTTCCCCCTTTGATTATCGCTGGATTAATCATAGCCGGCAAATCGTCACTTAATAAATCTGTACCGGCATCACGACAATAATAAAACTTATAATTATAATTAGAGCAGTCAGAGCTGCTAACACCAACACAGGTGTCATACCAAGGAGACCAACTTAAATCATTCTGATTAACCGCCGGCCAAGGATTTTTACAAATAAATACAAATAGAGGTATATTTGCTTTAGCACCATCACCATCCTGATATAAATTACAACAATTATTAAAACAGCCAGGTTCAGCGCAAACACAATTAGTGGCGTCATTACAGCCCGGAGCAGAAAAACGATCCATATTAATTTGAGCAGTTAACACGCCAGAATCATCAGTAACACCATCAGTAGCTGAAACAAAAGCTTGATTTACAGCTAAACTACTAACATTTAAAATGCTTGCTAAGTTTGGCTTAGTAATATCCCAATTCCAGTCCCAATAATAAGCTGAAGTGGGATGAAGCATCTGACCATCAGCACTATAAGCATTGGCTGTAAAAAGTTTATCTTTGTCAGCGACCGTATCAAAATTACTAGCAGAAATATCGGCATCATTTTCATTAAGATCATTTACAGTGGTCTGAAACAAATAAGATGTTGGGCTACCTAATACATAGTCAACCGCGCATACACCTGCATTTGCGCCCTGTTGAGATAGAGTAGTAAAATTTACAATATAGGAATTAATAAATGTTAAGTTATTAAAGGATAAATTTACACCTTCAGTATAAGTACCAGAAGATAAATCTAAATAACCATCGCCATTAAAACCAATTTGCCATTGACTTAAAACGCCCGTATTACTATCTAGGGCCTCATCACCTTTTATGACTAAATAATAATTAGACCCAGGAGAAAGCAGCTTTTTAGGAGCGAACTCAACTAAACTGCCATTACCGCTTTGACTTAATGATATCGACCCAGGAACAGAACAATAAAGTTTTGATGAATCAGGAATCCCGGCTAGAGCGACCCCTGAAGATAAACCTAAATGATGGAAGAGATTGCTAAACTTATAACTCATTTTTGCAATATTGCGCGCTAACCAATTTTGACGCTGGTACTGAAAACCTTCAGCCGAAACAACAAAAGTACCCGTAGGACAAACACCACTTCCATAACTAATTTCCTCTAACAACAAGATATTCTCCTCAAGACTTTTTATATCCATATACTGATCGAAGGGGATTTGCAAAGTAACATTGCGACAAACATTGCTAGCTCCGTGGGCGGGATTTAATTGATTAGTTAAAACTGCCGGACGGGCGCGACAACAAGCACCAGAATCACAACCAAGAGTACTTACATTGCCACAATTATCATCCGCAGAACAACCACAACATAAACCACGATCATCTCCAGAGCAAGGAGTTGTATTTGGTTGGCAAATTAAATTGCCACTGCCTATATTGGCACAAGATAAAGGATTATCTACCTGACAACAGCAAGTACCACAATTGCCTGGTAATCCAATAGTACCAGCATCATTCAAACAAGCAAAAGGAGAACTACAAAAAGACTGGTTACAGTCTGTAGCGGAACTAGCGATAGAACGACAATCCTTGCCTAGCCCACCTAGGGATGGCTGAGAACAAGCAATATTACAATCTAAATAAGTGCTATAAGTTCCAGTAGCCGCAGGATTAGCATTGCATTTACCCTCATTTGGTGAGGCTTGACAATCATAATAAGTACAATAACCATCAGCGGTTTTATCACCAGCTTCACATTTTTGATCACTAAAATTAAAACAACAATCACTACTAGCACTACAAGAACTTAAGTCGCCGTTATACTGACCACAAATAGAATCATTACCACCAGCTTCACAAGTATCTTCACATTTATCTATACTCTTAAAAAATCCTAACTTTAAAGGAGTGCTTGAAGCACAAAAGCCATCACTTGTTTGGTCAAGATTAGCGCTACAATCATAACGAGCACAATAACCAAAGTCAGGACTAATCTCATCGCTAGTAATGGCTTGCCCATTGCCACCAACACAAACATCATCGCCAATATCACTGGTGCCCTTAGAATCTAGACAACATGCCTGACTATGATCTAAACAAGCATCAGCCGACAGTAAGCTGCAATCCAAACAAGTACCAGTAGGGATAGTGGTGTCACAATATTTACCAGAACTAGTACTACAATTACAAGCCTGATCGGATAAATCTTGATTAACAATTCCATTATCAATAATACTGCAACCGGAACATTGGCCAAAGCCAACTCCGTCATTACTAGTATCACTGCCACAAGTTCCACTACAAGTTAAAGGAGCACAACAATCACGAACATCTTCTCCAATTTCACAACAACAGTCACAATGAGCATCTTCTTGAGATACACAAGTTTGTCCCTGACATTCAGCTGCACCTTTACAAAGCTCGGGACTTATACAAACACCAGTCTCACTATTTTCTTCTGCATAACATGTAAAACCAGTTACACAGATAGAACAGCTAGACTCAGTTGAGCTGATACTATCAACACAACGACCGCCATCTAATCGCGTCCAATCTTGAGGACATGAAGATGAAGTTTTTATTTCAAAGTGATTTTGATTACCAAATTGGGAAAAAGATTTACAAACCTTCTTTGTATTAATTTCTAAATTATTTAAATTATAAGTAAAGGAAGTATCTGGAGAGCAAATAGCATTATTTAAAACGCAGGTATCAATATCACCATTAAAGCTACAACCCGAAGTCTGTCCTATACAAGCATTAACGCTAGTACAAGTTGAATCACATGAACCTAAATTCAAAGCGCCTCCAGCATACGGAGAACATAGACCGGGAGAATTAGGACAAAATGAACCAATTTGACAAGCACCTAATGTCTTTGCCATTTCTTGACAACTATCATAAACAACATTATTTTCACCACCGCCATAACCAGTAGAAAACCCCCATTCAAACACTGAGGTCGGTACATCAACATAACAGGAAGCCAGCGTTGGCGCACAAACTCCCTGTTTATAGGTATTAACAGGGCAACAAACTTCATCACCACAATCACTATCTTCAACGCAAACACCTACTTCAAAATTAACATCATTGCCCCATTCGTTATTTTTAATAACCTTGAGAGAACCAGTTGTAGCATTATCAGGAACACTTGGTTCAAGTAACTGTGCCAGCTGATCATTGTCATCACTATTAATCATTGCACTAGTTGTCTTATTATAAGTAAAACTAACAAGAGCATTATCATTATTCTTACCAAAATATTCACCCCAAATACTCACAATAGTGCCAATCTGTCCCCGAGAAGGAGAAATTTTACAAATACTTGTCTTTAAAGATTCATTAGTATCAACTGTAAATACATTGGGATTAGCATTTTGTGAATTTATTTGTTCACCATTAAGTTCAATTCTAATTTCAAAAGAGCCATCAGACACATCAGCTGGAACTTTAACAATAATTTGCTTATCACGCCAAACTGAATTTGCACAAACAGCCGGGAAATCATAATCGGCCTCAACGTCACCAAAAAATACCTTGGAGTAACCCTGAGCACCGCCAAATCCACCACCATGAATAGTAATATATTGCCCTGCTCGACCAATTACTGGTTCAAAATAACTAATATAAGGTCCAGTATTTGGTTCTCGCTCTTTAACAAACGTGACATAATTACTTTTTTCTTGATTACCTGAAATAGAAGCCATCACAAAACTACTCATTTTCCCTTCATTTAAATTTGGCACAATGCTAGTGCCAGCAACGCCAGCCGGATTTGTGAAAACTGAATCAAGTCCGGCTACATTTTTACTATAACTGCCAAAGAAAGCTTCACCAGCATAAAGATTGATACCTTGATAATTAACTTGTTGACTTAAAAGACCAGCGTCTGGAGTCACTAAACAAAGTCCCGGTCGGGCAATATTATTAACAATAAAATCAGGTAACTCTGGACCATAATTATCGTTACTAACATCTGATTTATTATCAGCACTAATGACGGTAACTGGACCCGTTTGAACATCAACTGGCAAAGCTACAATAATTTGATGATTTGTCCACGAATTAATACATTCCGGATTAATCTCGCTGGGCATGATGCCCACAGCGTCGCCATCAAAAATAACCTTACTAACTAAAGGATCATAAGAACCAAAATTACTCCCACTAATAGTAACAATATTGCCCGCGGACCCATTTGGGTCTGTTAAATTGCAACTTAATATACACTCCTCATCGCCATTACAACTTTTATTAATATCTTCTTCACAAAAACCTCCCGCCGGACTAATAGCCGTAATAACCGGAGAGCCTTCACAGGTACAAGAATCGGGACTGCATGTTAAATATTCAGAACAAAAATTATTATTAATCTCACAAGTAGCTGTCTCGGGACTTAAATCACAAGAATCACCTAATTCGCCTTTAGGCAAGCAAGAACAAGTATCAGCATCACAATAGCTGCTATCAGCACAAATTTGATCACTAGCCTGACAACCATTTAGAGGACTGCTGTCACAACTAGTTTGACCACTGCTGCTGCTACAATTAGAACCTAAACAGGACCCCCATGAACCACCAATACAAGTCATTGAGCCGCCACAACCACAAGCTAAAGACTGATTATCAGTACAAGAAAAAGAGCTAGAACTATTTCCAGTTGAATTAATTAAACGATTTAAAATGAAAGTAGCAATACCCCAAGAAGATAAAATAATAACTAAACCAATAACACCATTTTTAAGAATTTTTTTAGCTTGTGCCACTTTTTCCTCATCGCCATTTGAAGTCATCCAAATAAAACCACCCCAAACAATAACTCCTACCGCTAAAATGCCTAGGAAAAGCATAGCAATATTAATAACACGAGCAGCGACTGTTCGTGGATCATTTGCACTAAGACTAATATTATTATCAATCTCATTAGTGCCAACGTTTATTTGAGCTGAAGCTAATTGAACAAAACCAACTATTGAGCTCAAAACAAGCGTAAACACTAAAAATTTAAAAATATTCTTGTTATTTTTCAACACAGATTTAAAAATAAATTTTTAGATTAAATTAATAACTTTAAATTTTCTATATATTATATTATTTATTGACAGTTACCATCACTGCCTAATAAATTTGTATTTGATCCATAACAACAAGAAGGATTACTGTCGTTGGCAATACAATTAGGCCCAACACTAGGCTTAAAACAATTCTGATAAATATCTTTAACACCAGAACCAACCTGACTCTTGTAACTAGCTGATGGAGACATACCATTATGCCTAATAAAAGCATAAGTAGTATCAGGTTCACCATCCAAAGGAGAAACATCACGATTTTCGACGGTTACCCAATAACCAATAGGGCTTGGAATGCTACTAAAAATATTTAATAAATGATGTTCAATAATTGTTTGTCCATTATCAATAAGCTCTGTACCTGTGCGCAAACTATCATTCATCATTAAAGTATTAAAATTTATCTGTATCGGCATATTTATATCAACCCCTAAGCTATTATTATCTGGATTAATATAAGTAATATAGGGAGGATCAAGCATGATTTGATCATTAATATAGAAAGACCATTTATATTTATCTTTTAAATTTAAGTCCTCATTGTTATTTTCATTATAAAAAGCCAAAGGTCCATCAGCAAAAACATCGCGATTACCATCCATAGAATTTAAAGCAGCATCAATAATACCATCTAATTTAGCCACGTCGGCAACTGGGTAATTTTTATTGTTCGTGTCCTGACATGTCTTATAATCAGCAAAGGAAGCACAAGTAGAAAAAGGAGTAAAATCAGCACAATCCTCATCACTATTACAAGTTTTTAAATTTGAAGATACAAGCTCAACTGCGAGATGACTGTTGGCCGGCAAACAATAAATTGTTTCCCCGCAAGCATTTTGTCCACATTCTTCATTAGAAATAAACTCAACTGTTTTATAAGCATTAGACACCATAAACTTGCCGGATAAATAGTCACCGATACAAACACTGTTTTCACATTGATACGATTGACAATCACTATCCTGAGCGCAAGAAGCTTCAGCTAAGGCAGCATTTTCAGCATTAATAACACGAATATACGCATTGACTTCATCAGACGTACCAGAAACTAATAGAGGATTCATCGCTTCATTAAAATTAATCTGAATCACCGAATTCATTGGACGATCTTGACGATCATTGGTTTCATTAATTTTTTTTAAATTAACCCCACCGCTAAAAGGTTTTAAACTGAAAGCCACAGGATTACTACTAGTCAATAAAATATTATTTCCATCAGTCCCGGCGACTTTAGCCTCTAATATAACTTTACTTCCTGAAATATCAACATTAATGTAAGGATTGCCACTTAATTTAAAATAAATGGAAGAAGCAACAGCCTCAAGACTACAAGTATCATTAAGAGTATCAACTGAAATATTATTACCAATATCATTAATAGCAAAACTATATATTTGACCGCCCACTGTAATTTGATCTGCTAATATTTCCGGACTAACAGCGATTGACCAAGAATTGCCTGCCTCATGAGCGCTAACTTCAAGAGTTATAAATCCAGTAAAACTAACTTGATTGTCCTCCCAGTCGCCCACGCTTAACAGATTTTGTCCAGAAAATAATTGTGCTTGACTATTATCACTTAAAGAAACGACCGTGAAAGAATTAAGACTGGCATGATAATTATCATCAACTACAGCCGAAGCAGATTGCCCTCCTACCATTGGAGTAACGCTAATAATACTAGCTTCTTTATAAATATTAGGACAATCATTCACCTGAATTAAGGCTGAAGCCGCGACTGCTGCGCTTGACTGTTCAATAATATCTTTCTCATTATCTGGCAAAGGGAAAATACCGCCACGTATAACCTGAGGTGGCGTTAAGTCTAAATTATTGCTAACCTCAAAGCCCCACTGAAAATAGTCACTATTACAAGTTTTAAAAACTGAGTCATTATTATCTTTCAGTAAAGCATTAGTTAATTTAACCTGATAATCTGTATTACCTTCTGGTACTCCTAATAAATTCTCGGGAGAAATAATAAAGGTACGACGATCACTAGAAGCCTTAATAATTGCCTGATTAACATTGGTACTATCTCCCGGACAGGCATCAAGATCACAACTATCGCCTAAATCTTCCCGAAAAATTCTAATAGCATCAGGATTAATATATTTGCAATTCGCTTCATCACAAACACAGCTATTGGCATTTGAGTCCTGACAAACACTATCTAAACGTAAAGGCTCTTTAAAGCTAATAATAATTGAAGTATTGCGTGCAACATTGCTTTGATTATTCTCAGGATATACTCTTTCAATAGTACAGGCACCGATGGCCCCAGTTCCCACTAATGATGGCATATTATTTGAGCTTGCATTCCAAATTGAAGCCGAGCCAGTAGATCCTATTAAGCGATTTAATACAAAAGTCGCAATCCCCCAAGAAGATAAAATAATAACTAAACCAATAATTGCATTTTTTAATATTTTTTTAGCCTCTTCTACTTTTTCATCATTACCAGCGCTTGTTGTCCAAATAAAACCCGCATAAATTATCAGACTAACTGCAATTACACCTAAAAATAATAAAATAATATTAATTATTCTAGCAATAATAATGCGTGGGTCAGTTGCACTTAAACTAATTGCGTTACTAATTTCATTAGTACCAATATCAATGTTTTGGGCCAAAGCAAAAGTAGCCAGACCAAGTCCTATTATAACAACAAGGGGCGTTAAAAAAAATAATAATTTTCGACTCATTTTATTTTAATTGAACCGCAAAGCATGGTATAATTTAAAAGCTAAGCAGTTATAATTATTATAGCATAAAGAGCTAAAACATAAAAACAAAATGACCATAGATCGTATAGTAAAAAAATTTCAAGAAAGTCATCCAGACGAAGACGTCACTATGCTTTATTTGGCTTATGATTTTGCTAATGAAGCTCATGCTGGCCAGCTACGTAAAACCGGAGAACCCTACATTCAGCACCCACTGCATACGGCTTTTTTATTAGCTGAAATAAAAGCTGACCTACCAACTATTGTAGCCGGACTAATTCATGATGTACCTGAAGATACTGACCGAACTTTTGAAGATGTACAAAAGAATTTCGGTGATGAGATAGCTAATTTAGTAGACGGTATTACTAAATTGGGTAAAATCAAATATAGAGGCATTGAGCGCTATCGAGAAAATTTAAAGAAAATGTTTTTAGCTATGACCACGGATATTCGTGTTATTTTCATTAAATTTTGTGATCGCCTACACAATCTGCGCACTCTTGAAGGGCTCCCAATCGCTAAGCAAAAAAGGATTGCTCAAGAAACTTTAGAGATATATGCTCCTATTGCTGGTATGCTTGGAATCTGGCGCTTAAAATGGCAATTAGAAGATCTTTGTTTTAAATATCTTTATCCAGAAAAATTTCAAGAACTTGAACAAGAATATGAAATAGAAAAAAAGGCAGAAAGGAACCAATATTTTCAAAAAATCAAAATAGAGCTTATTCCGCGATTAAAAGAATTGGATTTAAAATATGATATTGAAGTAAGATTTAAGCACCTATATAGCATTTTTCAAAAAATGCAAAGAAAAGATCGTAGGTTTGATGAAATTTATGATGTATTTGCCTTAAGAATAATTGTTCCAGATGTTAATAGCTGTTATAAAGTCTTAGGTATAATTCATACCCTTTGGAAGCCAAAGCCAAATCGCTTTAAAGACTATATTGCTGTCCCTAAACCAAATGGCTACCGCTCACTTCATACCACTATCTTTGGACCAGAAAGCAAGGCAGTAGAATTTCAAATTAGAACTCAAGAGATGAATGACGAATCTCTATACGGTCTAGCTGCTCATTGGTATTACAAATCAAAGAATCAAAGCGAGCAACAGCCTCTCTGGGTTAAAGAAATTATTGATATCCAAAAGGAAGTTTTAGACACCAATGAATTAATTAAAAACATTAAATTAAATATTTTTAATGATCGTATTTTTGTGTTTTCACCAAAAGGTGACGCCTTTGAATTAACTGAACATTCCACTCCAATTGATTTTGCTTATGCAATTCACACTAATATTGGCAACCAGGCCACCGGGGCCATTATTAATGACCGTCTAGCTAAACTTGACCAGGAATTAAAAAATGGCGATCTAGTAGAAATAATTACTGACAAAGGACGCTTATATCCTAATCGCGACTGGTTAAAATTTGTTAAAACAAAACGTGCACGTGACCGCATTAAGCAGTTTGCTCGCAAAAGCCCGCTTGAAAACATTAAACGTTTTATACCGGGCATTAAATCAAAAACCCCGTAGAGCCAATTGGCTACGGGGTTTTAAAAAACATTTTAAATATCAACTAAAAATTAACGATTCTGTGTTTCTTCTAGTTTACCGGTTTTGCGAAGTAATTCTTTTTTGCGTCGCATCACTAAGCTAGTTAAAGCATAGTTTTTTTGTTGACGCTTGGTCTTTTTGGGCGCTAAATGTTTTGTGGAACGAGCCTTCTCAAGCCGTTTACTATTCTTTAAGCCCTTCTTAAATTTACGCAAGAAACTTTCAAAACTTTCACCAGGTTTACGATTAAAATCAGCCATAAATTACACCCTCCTTTCTATTTACTTTTTTTGCTAACTTGTCCTTAACTTTCTTAAAAGCAACCGTTTCCTGAACTCCTGATTCCATATCTCGCAATAATATAGTTTCATCCATTACTTCCTTCTTACCCAAAATTAAACTTATTTTTGCACCTAAACGTCCAGCTTCTTCCATTTGATTTTTTAAACTATCGGTAGAAAATGATTGTCTCACATTAAAGCCAGCTCGACGTAATTCCTCAAATAAAATCAAAGACTTTATCTTAGCTTGATCGCCTAATTGAGCCAAAAATACAACCTCTTCTTTTAAGTTTGGTAAAACTAATTTATCTTTAATCTTAGATACGGTTCGTTCTAGACCAATAGCAATTCCGACTGAAGGTGTTGGTTTCCCGCCTAAACTCTCCACTAAATTATCATAACGACCACCACCAGCTAAAGCCAATTTACTTTGCATAACCCCTTCATCATTAATCGGCCAGAATTCAAAAACAGTGTCATTATAATAATTTAAACCACGAACCAAATAAGGATTAAAATTATAAGGAATATTTAACTCATCTAAATATTCTAAAACTTTGGCAAAATGCTCACGGCTTTCATCAGATAAGCAATCTGCAATCTGTGGAGCTTCAGCTAATAATTGCTGACAAGCATCTTCTTTACAGTCAAGTAAAGCCATGGGATTTTTAAGCAAAGCTTTCTTGCAATTATTACACAACCTTGTACGACGACCACGCTCTTTATAAAAAGCGGATAATTTAGTGTTATATTCTTTACGGCAATCCGCTTTACCCAAACTGTTGATTTGTATTTGAAAATTTGCTTCTAAATCAAGAAAGAAATTATAAGCGGCGGCGATTAATAAAGCTTCTGCCATCGGTTTATTTTCACCAATCACTTCCATATTAAATTGATTGGATTCACGAAAACGACCATTTTGCATCTTTTCACGTCTGAAAATTGGGCCGACAGCATACAGGCGAACTGGCTGAGGCAATTCAACAAAATTGTTTTCAATATAAGCACGTAAAATTCCTTGAGTTAACTCCGGTCGCAACACAGCTCTTTCTCCTTTATCACAGTCCACTCCGTAAATTTCTTTATCACTACTATTACGCATTGACTGCTTAAATAAATCTATATTTTCAATTACTGGGGTCTTAATAGCATTAAAACTATAAAGTTCAGCCAAAGAAGCAGCCTTATCCATCACATTATTTAAATATCTAAATTCAGCCGGAAGGATATCTTTCATACCCATTAAACGATCTATCGCTTTGAGGCTTTTTCTTTCTGCCGGTTTTTTGGTAGCAGAGTTATTTCTTGTATTCATTTTTTGTTTAGGCATAGTATATTAAGCGAAAATTTATATTACTCAATGTTAGTAAAAGAGTCAATTGAATAATCTACGGGGTCATTGAATATAGTTGCGCGATCAAATGGCCAACCACGTAAAAACACACGGCCAGTAATAAAACTCTTATTTACAGGCCCAAAACTACGAGAATCTTTAGAGGCGGTACGATTATCACCCATTACAAAATATTCATCATCGTTTAAAATGACCTTGTCGTCTAAATTAGAGTAAGTTGGAGTATTTTTATCTAAATAACTTTCTTTAAGAACTAAGCCGCCGGGATACTCATCGTTATAAATAATAACTTTACCATCTTTAACCTGAATACCTTCCCCAGGCAAGGCAATCACACGTTTAATAAAATATTCCTGTGGATTTAAAGGATAACGAAAAACTATAACTTCACCGCGATTAATTGTTCGAAAGCGATAACTTATCTCATCAATAATTAAATATTCATGATCATGAAAACTTGATTCCATGGAGGCACCCTTAACATAAAAAGGCTGAATTAAAAAATAACGCACTGGAATAATAATAGCTAAAGAAATTGCCACTACTTTTACAGTCTCCCAAATTAAAATTAAAAATTTTTTATACATACTAATAATCTCTTAAGCTATATATTTAGCTGACATAAAAACACTGCTTTGTAGCAGTAAATTTTATCATACTAAATAATAATATCACAAAAATAAGTAAAAAGCAAGTAGTAAAAATATCTAATATTAGCCAATAAACATCGCATCACCATAGCTATAAAAACGATACTTAGCGGTAATGGCAGCCTGGTAAGCTTCTTTTATTTCCGCTTGCCCGGCAAGAGCTGAAACCAGCATTAATAAACTAGATTTGGGTAAATGAAAATTTGTAATTAAAGCATCTAATAATTCAAATTTATACCCGGGGTAAATAAATATCTCAGTCCACTCATGATATGCCTCGCCCAATGCAATTCTTTTCTGCTTGATTGCCTGACCATATGATTCCAACACACGACAACTGGTGGTGCCAACGGCGATAATACGTTTATTGCTATTTTTGGCTTGCAATAAAAGTTTAGCTGACTTTTTATTAATAAATGCTAATTCAGAATGCATTTTGTGTTCAGTAATATCATTCTCTTTAACTGAAGCAAAAGTACCAAGACCGACATGTAAGGTTACCGGAATCATTTTAACCCCCTTTTTTGATAATTTTTTAATCAAACGCTTAGTAAAATGTAAGCCAGCAGTAGGAGCTGCCACTGAACCAATGTTTTTATGCTCGGCGTAAACAGTTTGATAACGAACCCTATCTAAATGTTGTTTCTTACTAGGAGTAATGTAAGGAGGTAAAGGCATGCGACCGATACGATCTAAAACCTTCCAAAATTTGTCCTGATTATAATTAAAAGAAACCAGCCATGTTCCATCGCCTTGGTCATTAAGAGGCACCGCCTCTAAGCCGTGCTCTAAAATAATTTTTATTCCTGGTTTAACTTTTCCTCCAATCAAGCATTCCCAAGTTGAAGCCTGTCTCTGTTTATGTAAAAATATTTCAATTTTTCCACCTGTACCCTCTTTATATCCAAATAGACGCGCAGGAAATACCTTAGAATCATTAATCACTAAAACATCCCCCTCTCCTAAAATTTCAAAAAGGTCATCAAATCGACGGTGATTAATCGTTCCATCTTTTTTAGATAAACATAAAAGCCGGGCATGATCGCGCGGCTTAATTGGCTCCTGAGCAATTAATCCCTGGGGCAAATGATAATCAAAATCTATTAAAGATAGCATAAAAAAACAGCACTTAAACTTATAAAAACCCCTTACTTATTCCTAAATGCTTATAGGCGGCAGTCGTGGCAATGCGACCACGAGGAGACCTATCCAAAAAACCTAACTGCAATAAATAAGGTTCATAAACATTTTCCAAAGTATCTATTTCTTCACCTGTAGCGGCTGCCAAAGTATTTAAACCAACTGGTCCACCCTGAAATTTATTAATTAAAGTATGTAAAATTTTACGATCAACAGCATCTAGCCCAAGAATATCAATATTCAATAAATCAAAAGCTTGATTACATGCCTCTAAACTAATCTCGCCGTTATTTTTAACCTGACAATAATCACGCACACGCTTGAGTAAGCGATTAGCAATACGTGGTGTACGACGAGAGCGCCCAGAAATAGCCTTGGCGGCATCGGCAGGTAAATCAATCTTAAAAATATGAGCGCTACGAGTAATAATTTTTTCCATTTCATCCTCCTTGTAAAATTCCAAGTGATGCGATAACCCAAAACGATCTCGCAAAGGAGCTGAAAGTAGACTAGCTAAAGTAGTGGCTCCAATAATAGTAAAATAGGGTAAATCAAGCCGTAAAGTTCTAGCACTAGGCCCCTTGCCCATCACAATATCTAAAGCATAATCTTCCATAGCTGGATATAATATTTCTTCAACAGTTTTAGGCAAACGATGAATTTCATCAATAAATAAAATATCACCTTCTTCAAGATTACTTAAAATTGCTGCCAAATCACCACTTTTTTCAATAGCCGGACCAGATGTTACTCTTAAATTGACACCCATTTCATTGGCGATTACGTGAGCTAGAGTCGTTTTACCTAAACCGGGAGCGCCATATAGCAAAACGTGCTCAATTGACTCCTTTCTCTGTTTAGCTGCTGCTATAGCAATTTCTAAGTTTGCCTTAATACTTTCTTGCCCAACATATTCTTGCAACAAACGTGGCCGTAAACTTACTTCCAAAACTTCTTCTTCAATTCTTTCCTGCGGATCAAGCAGACGTTGTTTTTCCGACATATATTAATGTTATTAATCCCAGGTCTGACGACCATCACCTTCAATATCAAAAATCTGACCTAAAAATTTTGAAGTAGAGCCTAAATTTATATCAAACCAAGCTTTTACTGAGGCCAACCATTCTCTACGAGTCATATACTTTATATTAGCATAGTATCGCTGATCTGCTCGACAACCCCAAGCATCAACATCTAAACGCTTGGCAATATAAAGAGCTCGTGATAAATGAAAATCTTGAGTAGAAATTAACATTTTATCCAAACGAAAAATATTTTTAGCTCTATATATACTATCATAAGTATCAAAACCAGCGTGATCTAAAAATATATCCTCAGGTAAAACATTCTGTGTTAATAGATAATCTTTGCCCGCATTTACCTCGTCGTAAAAAACAGTACCATGATCGCCACTCACTAATATTTTTTTAACTAAGCCCTTATTATATAAAGCAGCTGCCATATCTAAGCGATCAGCGAAAACTGGACTAACATTTTCACTATCATAAGCCCTAGCGCCTAAAACTAAAACAGCTGGACGCTGTCCCCTAATATCATTTAAACAATCATTTACAATATAATTATCAAAAGAAGCAACTCTCTGTTGGATTAACCACAGAGACCAAACACCAAATAAAATAAAGTATAACCCCCAGCGAAAATTTATATATTTACCCAACATAAGTTTTTAACTAAATAAAAAAATAATTTTAAAACTGGTTAAATTCACAAATTCGATTAAAGTCACAGAATTTACACATTTGTGATGGCTTAGGTGTAAAATTTCTTGATTTGATTGCTTTAATTTGCTTATTTATTTCTAACTTAAGTTTTTCTTTTTCTGTTTCTTTAGGACTAAAAGCTAGAACACTCCCACCTTCCACATAATAATATTTTAAAGATAAAACTTTAATTTGTAAAACCTCTTCTAAAAATAATTGATACAAAATTAACTGGCGCTTGTCTTTCCATTCCAACTTATCTTTTGGCCTTCCTGTTTTATAATCAATCACTTCCACTCCTCCCTCTACTCTATCTACCCGATCGATCGCACCCTTTAAAGTTTCTCCGCCAATTTTAAAATTAAATTTTCTTTCAAGAAACAGGATTTGAGGCATGGTTTGTGTAGGGGGGCAAAAAGCTGCTAAATAATCTTTTAAAGCCAACTTGGCTCTGTTGTAGTAATCATCTCTTTGTTCGCTACTTTCATAACCATCGCTAACCCAGTGCCTATCTAATAAACTCTCTAAACGTTTAAGAGTAAGTAAATTTTTATCTGATTTATCCTTAGCAAATAGACTGGCCTGAGAATCACTGATAATCGGTTTAAGAAAATCATAAAAAACATTATGCATCACCCGACCAAAAATCAAACTAGGTTTATCCTCTGGGGCAGGGATTTTTAAAATGAAGGCAAATTTATATTGCAAGGGGCAATTATCATAGGCGGCTAATTGCGAAAAAGAGAATTTCCTTGGTAATTGATCAACGGATAATTCTGCTTGTAAAAATTGAGACCCTTCATCAGTTAAGTCGCGCAATAATTCATTACTATTTATTCGGCTTGAAGATTCTCTTATTGCTAAACCAGCCTCTTCAATAAAACGAGAGACTTTTTTCTCACGAACACCTCCATAATCTTTAGCGCTAGTAACATACAGCTCCCTTTTGGCCCTAGTTAGAGCAACATAGAATAATCGTCTTTCTTCTTCTATATGTGCATCATTTGAGTCAACTAAAATTTCCTTCACCAAACCCTGCGGCAAAGGAATCTTTTCACTTCTATTAATAGTCGGGAATTTTTTATCAGCTAAATTAACTAAAAATACATAAGGAAATTCTAAGCCTTTAGCAGCATGAACGGTCATCACCCGAACACTATCTTGATCGACAAAATCAAGCTTCAAAGAACCACTTTCGCCAGCTTCTAACTCTAAATTCATCGCTTCCATAAAATCGTTTAACCTTGTTTCTGGCGCCCCTTCTTCCAGTCTTTTTATTTTCTGATAAAACTGGTTTAAATAAGAAAATGATTCTTGATCAGCATCAATATCAAGGTCTTTAAGCAAGCCAGACTCTTCAACGAATTTAAAAAATATCTTACTCGGTAAAGCACTGGGAACTAATAGAGAATGTTTTTCAATTAAAGCTAATAAGTGGCGAATAGGGATTAAGGCCTCCGGACTTAAATCATTCACCATTTGTGCCTTTTGCAAAGTTTCAAATAATGACCAGGCCTTGCGGCGGGCAAAACGATTAAGACTAATAATGTCCGCATGACTTATTCTAAAAGGGCTTAAGTTTAGCACTCTAAATAAGGCCGATGATTCATGATAATTATCCAACAAACGTAAATAAGCTAAACAATCGAGAATAATTGACTTATAATAAAGACCACGCAAAGAAACAAATTGATTAGGAATTCCTCGTCGAGTTAATTCTTTAACAAATAGTGAGGCTGTGTCATTGGAACGAGCTAAGATGGCAAAATCAGACCAAGATGTATCTTGCCCAGAATCTTGATCACGTTGATAAATCTCTAATATCTTTTCGGCCACAATTGACAGCTCCTCATCCTGTCGTTCTAATAATATAAATTCCGGTGTCTGTCCTAATTTAGCGCTCTCACCTTTCGCCACTAAGGTTTTATTGATATTCAGTTTTGATTCTAAACGATTAGGATTATTGTGACTAATAAAGTTATGGGAGATATCTAAAATATCCTGACGAGAGCGATAGTTTTCAGTTAAAACAATTTCGATAGCCTCCGGAAAATCATCTTTAAACTGCATAATGTTGGCGAGAGAAGCTCCTCGGAAACGATAAATAGCTTGATCATCATCGCCTACCACCATTAAATTATTATTAGGAGCTGATAATAGCTTTACTAATTCATACTGAGCCCAATTCGTATCCTGAAACTCATCAACCATTATATAAAGAAATTTTTCCCGATAATGCTTTAAAATAAGGGGCCGCTCTCGTAGAAGTTTTAAGGTATACAAAATTAAATCACCAAAATCAAGCCAAGAATTTTCCAGGAGTAAATTATTATAAGTTTCATAAGCGCCGGCCAACTCTTGCAGGCGATCACTTTCTAAAATATCTTCAGTTTCATCATCGTCGTCGCTATTTTTATCTGCTTTTTTGGATTTATCAGTATTTGTTTTTTGAATATTTTTAGCATAAGCCAAATATTCAGCCGATGAAATATTTTCATCTTTCAAGCGAGAAAAATGCTTAAGCAATTCCGATATAAACTTAGTAGGATTACCCAAAGGACGATAATAATTAAGATTAAAGCGATCAAAATTCTTCTTAATTGTCATCCATTGTTCAGTTGCAGTTAAAAGACGAAAATCCGCTGGTAAACCAATATCTAGAGCGTGTTCGCGTAATAATCGTTCACAAAAACTGTGAAAAGTATTAATCCAAAGATCTAAATATCCATAAGGAAGTAAACGATCCGCTCGTTCTTCCATTTCTTGCGCCGCCTTTTCGGTAAAAGTTAAAAGTAAGACCCTGTCACTTTGTACTTTTTCTTTTTCTAAAATATCTGCCAGACGATTAACTAAAACACTAGTCTTGCCCGTACCAGCTCCAGCCACCACTAAAAGCGGCCCCTGGCGATGATTAATCGCCGCTTGTTGTTTGTTATTCAGTTTTTGAATATTGCTTTTCATACGCAAATATTTCTTTAACTAAATTTTTAACATTTTTTGCAATTTCTTTTTGCTCGCCTCTTTTATCGGTCCAATAATAGCCAAATTTAAATTCTTATCTTTTATTACTAATTCCGCTGCCTGACGAATATCTTTAACTGTTAAGGCGCGCAACTTCCTATTTAATTCACTAGGTTCAATAAATTTATCACGCAAAATTGTTTGACGACCATACCAACTAGCCACATCATCACTGGTTTCAAGTTGCATCAGTAATTTCCCTGACATCAAATCTTTAGCGCGAGCTAATTCTTCAGTACTTACATCTTCACTAGCAATGCGGCGATACTCAGCCAAAATTATGACTACTGCTGCCTCCGCCTTATCTTTAGGCACACCAGCTTGAGTAGTTAAATAACCGGAGTCAGAATAAAACTCGGTTGATGTTTTCACATAATAAGCTAAGCCGGAGCGTTCACGTAAAGAAATAAATAAACGCGAACTCATCGAGCCACCTAAAATAACACTTAGCATTTTTAAGGCTAGCTCTTGAGGATGTCCAACTGGCACTGCTCTAACCGCTAGTGATAAATTAACCTGATCGGTGGCCTTAAATACACTTTTTACTTGTGGTTTTATTTGTCTTTCTTGAACAGCTATCTTGTCTCTCCAATTATTATTTTTTATATTGCCAAAAATCTGACGAGCCTGTTTTATATCAGAATCTTTTATAGCACCACTTATAATAACTTTAATACTTTTTGTTCCGTACTGACGATTAAAATAACGTAAAAAATCAGCTCGCTTAAACGATTGGATATTCTTTTTGGTGCCAATTGTGTCCCAGCCGGCCGGAGTATCTCCATATAAACAAGTCTCAAGAACATCCTCAATATGCATTAAAGGATTATCTTCATACATATTTAGTTCTTCTATAATTACGCCTTTTTCTCGCTCAATTTCTGCTGCTTCAAATTTAGAACTAGTCAACATATCACCTAAAATATCTAAAGCTTGTCCCAGTTTGCCTTCTGCCACTTTGACGAAGTAGCCTGTATATTCTTTAGAAGTAAAGGCATTATACTCACCACCAAGAACATCTAATTCGGCGGACAAAGTCAATGTGTCCGGGCGACGCTTAGTACCCTTAAAAAACATATGTTCTAAAAAGTGAGAAAGTCCACTTTCCACCTTATTTTCATACTTAGAGCCAGTTTTAACCATTATCAAAGCCGTGGCCGTCTTTACTCCGGCCATAGGTACTAATATTAGGGGAATTTTATTCTTTAAAATTGATTTCTTATATTTAAACATATGAAAAATATAGTTAATATTATATTTTAAATTTAACATATCTCTGTTATAATGGAAAGCGAAGATGTAAAGAATAATTTTTTAAACAATATGCCTTATAAATTGAAAAAAATGTCGTCAGCCTTAGAACACGGACAAGCATACAAGATAAAAAGAATTCGTGACATGTCCGAAGGCGAAAAGCCACGCGAAAAAATGATTATTGACGGCGTCGGCTCTTTAAGTTTGGCCGAATTACTAGCAGTAGTATTAGGCGTAGGCACAAAAAAAGAGGAAGTTTTTTCAATGGCTTCACGACTACTACGTGAATATGGAGAAAAAGCCATCGCTACTCAAAAAAATCCTATTAATATTGCTAAAGATTTAAATATTCCTGAAACAAAAGCTTGTCAGATTGTAGCTTGTTTTGAATTAGGTCGTCGCTTATTTCAAAAAAAACCAGGTGGCCTAATTACAATCCGTAATGCCGCTCAAGCTTTCAACCACTTAAAAGACATGAGCAGTTTAAAAAAAGAACAGTTTCGTGGCTTATATTTGAATAACCATTATCAACTAGTGCATGACGAGGTTATCTCTATTGGTACTATTGACGCCTCCCTCGTACACGTTCGTGAAGTTTTTAGACCAGCTTTAGAATATGGAGCAACTGCTGTTATCATTGCCCATAATCATCCGTCTGGCACGATTAAAGCTAGTCGTGCTGATACTGAAATCACCGACAAACTCTTAGCCGCCGCCAAAATTTTAGATATTGAAATACTTGATCATTTAATTATTGGAAATAATAAATTTTTAAGTATAATCTAATGCCCTCCTTGCCTAAAAAATATCATATCAATCCTAGCGTAAAGATTCTTAGAGATGTTAACAGCGTTAAGTTCCATGTGGATAATGATGATTATTTTGGTACTGCTGCCACGCTAGTTCATCTACTCCAAGAACAACTAGCCGAACAAATAAAAAAAGCCCCAGCGGGCGAAAAAAATTTAATAAATAAGGCTTTTAAAAACTTAGAGAAAGATTTAATTTTATTGCAAAAAAACTATTATATTAAAACAAAAAAGAAAGCTAACCATAAAACTGCTAAAGGTAAGCTGAAAAGCCAGTGATCAAATAAAGTTAAAATAAATAAAGCAACAAATATTGCCAGAAGTCGGTGTTCCCGACTTTTTTTGTAAACAAAAAACCATAAAGCTGCCAGTGCTGACAGAAAAAATATACCCCCCTCAACAACAGCCAATAGCCAATAATTGTGAGCGGGCTGATAATTCCAAGCTGCTTTAACTTGCCCCCTAGAAATATCCTGATAGTAATCAGACTCCGGCGAAGCCCCTAAACCAAGGCCAAATAGTGGAGAGCGCTTGAAGTTCTGCCAAGCTCGCCCGTTATATGTCCTCCTCTCCACTAAAGAATTATTTTCTAGACGACTATTTATTTGTGTGCGCGACCAAATTAAATCACTATATTGCGTCAGGAATAATGAAACAATCAAAATTGTCAGCACTAACAAAGCGGCGGCTGGTCGTAAATTTTTGTAACGCGTTTGCCAATTCTGCCAAATTAATAAAATTAGACCAACAGATAAGGCGAGTGCAGCCGAACGTGAAAAAGAAAATAAAACAGAGATAATAAATAACACATAAGCACCTAGAGCATAGGCACGTAATTTCATTTTATCCTCTGTAAAAAATATATATAAACTAGTTAAAGAGGCTAAGGCCATAAGGCCGCCAAAAATATTAGGGTGGTCACTAGCACCATAAGCACGAAGCCAACGCCCTGATGCAGTTTCAATCACAATCGCCCCCAAGTCACCAGCGCCATGATAAGCCATTCCTAAATAAGTACTAGCAAAAGAAGTTTGTGTTAAAAATTGCTCAATTCCAATTAAAGCTTGTAGTCCTAAGCTAATAAGAAAAATAATTAACAAGCGCTGACGTAATAAGGGCGAAAGCTGTTTCAAAATACAATAAAAGATAAAAGCAGAAAGTAATAACAAAAAACGAAAAAGTGAAAGCAAAAAATCGCCAGAAACAAAAACTGAAATTAAAGCAGAAACTAAAAAAATAAAAGATGTAATTCTTATTTTTAAAGATATTTTCTTCCAAAAGCTCAACGATAATAAGCCGCTTGGCAGTAATAATAATAAACTTAAATATAAAAAAACAAAAGCCGCAAATATGGATATTTCCCAATAATTACTACTAGCTGGACGTAATATTAATTTGGTCTGCCACGGCAACATGAAAACTGTTAAATATAAACAGGCTTCACTAACTCGTAGCCACATTTTTTTATTCATTAAATAAACGTCTTAAACGTTCTTGATAACGACGCACAAATTCTTGACGCCGATCAAGTAAATATAATTTAAGAACTCCCGGCTTAATAATTACCCGAGAATCAAGATTAGCTTTTTTCTTTAAAGCCAGGGGCATAATCATCATTTGTAAAGATTGAGCAAACTTTTCCAAGAAATTACAACAACTACGCCAAACTTTCAACACTAACTCGGGCTTATACCAAGAACGTGGTGATTCACGATAAGACTGATTACTAAGAACAAAATCACCATTAGGCAAATAATCCTTAAGCCAAGCGTTGTCTTGCATTAATTGATGATGGTAAGCGCCTCGATCATAGATAGGATATAAGCCGGCCAACCAAAAATAAAAATATTGATCGTCGGGACCAGTTGTCATCCCACTTAAATCAAGATGAGCGGCATCTACATAAAAACTCAAACAAATTTTGTCTCGCTTCTTGCTGGGAGTTGGGCGCTGTCTTAATATTTTCATCAACCCAGCACAGAATAAACGTGTTATCCAAATGCGATTTTCTTTAGTAATGATAAAAAGATCAATATCACTGCCATCACGTAAATTATGCCGTCCAATTAAATTACTCAAAGCCACCAAACGAACAGTTGGTAACAAACTAAAAAGTCGTGCTGCTCGACGCGCAATTTTCAACTTACGGTTAGTATAGTGATAGCGTTGTTTACGAATATTAATTAAATCTTCCTGGTCTGACAGAAAATAAAATCCTTGTTTTTCCATCAAATACCCAAGCTGAATTAACTTTTTTATTTCTGGTCCCAATTCTTCAAATTCAGCCGACACACTTAAATAGCGCCATATTTCGTAAATAGTTAATGGATAAGAGAACAAATCAAAAAAAACAACAATTTTAATTATTGCCTCAGACAATTCACTTAAATTATCTAGTTTACTAGCCATGGAAATTATTTTGGTCGATCTAGTGTCATTACTTCAATCTTGCTTTCACCACCGGTAATTTTAATTACATCTTTATCAATTTTTTTGAATTCATGATAAGCATTATTGTAATGATTAATTGAAGTGGAAAGACTATTGCCCAGTTTTTTGAGAAAATCATCATAACCAAGCATATGCCGACCCAATTTTTCAATATTCTTTTTAATCTCCTTAGCGCTTTCTTCAATCTGCATAGCTTTCAAGCCTTGTAAAACTGTCTGCAAGTAAGCCAAGAAAGAAGTAGGAGAAACAATAATAACTTTTTTATCACGAAAAGCATATTCAATTAAATCACGCGTATTTACTTTAACGGCACCAACCGAATTAACAAGCAAATCATAATAAATTGCTTCTGAAGGAATAAACATAAAAGCAAATTCCAAGGTTCCCTTTTCCGGTAAAACGTATTTGGCCGTTTCATCAATACGATTCTTTAAATCTTGTTTAAATTGTGCTTCAATTTTTTTACGTGCTTCTGGTTCAGTAGTATTTAATAGACGTTCATAATTTTCCAAAGAAAATTTAGCATCAATCGGAATAATTTTATCTTTTACAAACACAACCGCGTCAACGATAAGCTCTTTACCCGTTTTTTCGTTCTTGCCCATTGAATACTGCAACTCATAAGACTTGGGCGGTAAAACATTTTTCAAAGTCTCTTCTAAATAATATTCCCCTAACACTCCTCGTTGCTTGGGATTCTTTAAAATGTCTTGCAAATTTTGTAATTGCGAAGAAAAATTAACCACCTGTTTATTAGTTTCATCTAGCTTTGCCAACTTTTCGGTAACATCAGCAATTAATTTCGCTGACTGTCCAGTGATATCCTGAATCACCTTAGTTGTCTGAGCAAATTGACCCTGACTAGCTCGATGAGTTTCACTTAATTTTTTATCTAACTCTTGGCGCATTTCTGTATTTTGAGTGGCTAATTGCGATAGTTTTTCTGACTGCTGAGCTAAACGTTCTAAAGTGGCTACCGCCTGAGCGTCCGCCATTGGATTTTTTTTCTTTAATAATAGAAAAATAACCGCTATAAAAGCTAATAAAATTAAGCTAAAAATTGTAATTAAAAGTGTAGTATTCATATATTTTATTATAACTTACTTTCTAGTTTTGTTATAGACATTGACTATTTTGATAAAATGTGCTATATTTATTAGTTGCTCAATAGTGGGCAAGTTATTTAAAAAATAAGATTGTCGCCAATATACTGGTGATTGGATTAATTACTAAGTTGATTAAATTATTTAGTAAATTTAGCAATTAATCCAAAAATAATCTTAAAAACTATGTAATGAAAAATCTGCGCTATTTAGAATCGGCAGCTGCAACCTCGTTAATGTTGTCAAAATATTTTTTAGCTATATCCAGTATACTCGGCTGGTGGCTCTCAATCATTGGTTATATTCTCACTGCCATTCTTAACATAAAAATTAAATTAAGAATTGTAGCTGTGATAGTAATCGGACTATCCTTACTTTCTGTTTATGGGTTATATAAATGGGAACAAGAAATAAATGGATTACAAATCATTGATTATATAATTATCAGTCTTAGCGGAATTATGGCTACAGCCTTAATAATCTATGAAGCTAAACACAAAAAACCATTCTGGTTTTTACAAAGTATTGCCACCTTAGCTTTTATGCTTGCCTTTATTGCACTTGGTCTCAAATTAGACATAGGTTGGCATGCATTATTAATAGGCCATATCAATAATATGTACTTATATTATCAAAAGCAAGCATATATTATTGGTGTAATGCAAATTATTAGTATCATTATTGTTCTAACAAAAATTTTATAAGATGAAACCGATATTTTCTGTATTAGCTGGCATTATCTTCACGATAGGCTATATACCTTATATTATTGCTATCCTAAAAAAAGGAGCAAAACCAGCCAAAGCATCCTGGGTTATATGGCTCAGTCTAGACATGATTACTATCGCCAGTATGTTTGTCATGAACACATTAAATGGCCAAATGATTGGAGCGGTGATTGGTGCTTGGATTGTAGTGATATTAGCATTTAAATATGGTGCCCCAGGCTGGACTTTATTAGACAAATTAAGTATTTTAGGCGCTATCATTGGCATTGTTATATGGCAGTTATTTGACAGCCCATTACTTGGCATCCTAATAAACTTAGGCGTAACCTTCATCGGCTCTATACCAACTTTTATTTCCGCCTGGGAAGATCCCGGCAGAGAGGATAAATTAGCATGGATATTATTTCTAATATCATGTATTTGCGCATTAATAGCTGTACCTGACTGGGATCTTGCCAATGCTGCTCAACCGATCACATTCTTTGTGATTGAAGCAACAGTAGTTGTAATTATCTTTTTAAGAAAGCCTACTAACCTGGCAAAATAGTGTAATTACATCAAACACACAAGCTCTACTTCGGTAGAGCTTTTTATTTAACAAAAAATATAAATAATTATATTGGATTAGCACAACTTTTATGATAAACTTTAAATATAAATAGTAGTTACATGATATCAAAAAAAATGGAAAATGACTTTAAGAAAATTTATACACGAGACACCTCTTTAATTATTCAACAAGCCTGGTTTGAGGCATTCAAAGGTGGGCTGGATTTAATTGGCTCGAAGTCTCCTCATGTCGTCCCTGTTGTCCATTATTTAAACAAAGGCGTAGTGAAAATTATACAAAAATTTTAAAACATACCATCTCTCTTTTAACAAAAAGCTGTCTAATAAAGACAGCTTTTTTTAAATAAAAACTATATTGTACTAATAAACTATACCCAAGTCACACTAGCCACCTTATCCTCTGGATCTTTAAAGCGCATAATGCGTACACCTTGAGTATCTCGACCTAATTGATTGACTGATTTGAATGGAGTACGGATAACCTGACCATTATTAGAAATAATAACTAAGTCACGACCATCCATTGAATCAGCATTAACTAAGAAGGCATTAGTAATTTCACCAGTCTTTTCTGTGACTTTAGCAGTTTTAATACCGCTGCCACCACGACCTTGAACTTTATATAAAGACAAATCTGTTCTCTTGCCATAACCATTGGCCATAATAATTAGAGTTTGATAATTACGCTTGCGATCCTTATCAGTTTTAGCTACGCCCATACCAACTACAGCATCATCTTTATGTAGTCTCATCCCGTGAACACCGGCCGCATTACGGCCCATATCACGCACATCCGTTTCCTTAAAACGAATTGCCTGCCCTTTAGCAGTAACTAGGTTTATCTGATCACTACCAGAAGTTGGCTTCGCCCAAATTAAACGATCATCTTCTTTAATCTTAATGGCGATTAAGCCGCTACGACGGACATTATCAAAAGCAGATAATTGTACCTTTTTTACCAAGCCTTTTTCAGTAGCAAAGAATAAATATTGACTACCAAAAATCTTATCAAGCGGTAACACTGAAGTAACTTGCTCGCCGCCAATTAACTGTAAGAAGTTTACAATTGAATTACCTTTTGATGTTCGAGAAGCTTGTGGAATTTCATGAGCCTTAAGCTGGAAAACGCGACCGCGAGTAGTAAAGAAAAGCATGTCCGTGTGAGTAAATGTTGTGAACATAAATTCAACCGTATCCTCCTCCTTAGTGCTAAGACCCATCACTCCTTTACCTCCTCGAGCCTGAACTTTAAAAGTATCTGGTTCCAAGCGCTTAATATAACCATCTCGAGTCATCATCACAACCGTCTCTTCATTTGGCACTAAATCTTCCAGACTAAATTCCTTAACACCATGAACAACTACTTTGGTGCGACGAGGACTATCAAACTTCTCAGCCATAGCAGTAATTTCTTCTTTAATAATTGATCTAATTTTTTTAACAGATGCTAAAATTGATTCTAATTCCTTAATTAATTTCTGTTTATCTTTCCATTCCTGTTCAATCTTTAAACGCTCCAAGTTAGCTAAGCTTTGCAACTTCATCTCTAAAATAGCGACTGCTTGTCGTTCTGACAACTTAAACTTCTTAATCAAACTAATACGAGCCACGTCCTTATCTTTAGAAGCTTTAATTGTTTTAATGACCTCATCAATATTCTTTAAAGCAATTAACAAACCTTCTAAAATATGAGCCCTGTCCTTAGCCTTATCCAATTCATACTGAGTGCGACGACGAATAACTGATTCACGGTGCTTAATATATTCTTCTAAAATAATTTTCAAAGTCAAAACTTTAGGCTGAATGCCATCAATAAGCGCCAACATGTTTACATGAAAAGTTGTTTGTAAAGATGTGTGCTTATAGAGAGCGTTGAGAATTTTTTTCGGATATGAATCCTTCTTTAATTCCATCACGATGCGAACGCCATCTTTATCGGACTCATCACGCAAAGCTTTAATCCCATCTAATTTTTTATCTTTAACTAAATTAGCAATCTTTTCTACTAAATCCGCCTTATTAACTTGATAAGGTATTTCGGTCACAATAATATGAAAAGCGCCACTTTTTTGTTCTTCAATTTCCGCCTTACCACGTAAAACGATACCACCTTTACCAGTAGCATACATAGACATGATATCTTTCTGGTTGTAAATAATACCAGCCGTAGGAAAGTCAGGACCTTTAACAAACTGCATCAATTCTTCAATAGTAGCTTCTGGCTTATCTAATAAATAACTAATTGCTTGAGTCAGCTCTCCTAAATTATGAGGCGGAATATTAGTAGACATGCCAACAGCGATGCCCATAGTTCCATTTAATAAAAGATTGGGGAGTTTAGCGGGTAAAACTGTCGGTTCTTTGTGAGAACCGTCATAGTTAGGAGCAAAATCAACTGTTTCTTTTTCAATATCAAAAAGCATCTCTTCAGCAATGCCGGCTAATTTTGCTTCCGTATAACGCATAGCGGCCGCAGGATCGCCGTCCATTGAACCAAAGTTTCCTTGACCGCGAACAAGTGGATAGCGCATAGAAAAATCCTGAGCTAAACGCACCATTGAGTCATAAACGGCACTATCACCATGTGGATGATATTTACCCAACACTTCACCGACAACCGTGGCTGACTTACGAAATTTAGCATTAGCCCTAAGTCCAATACTCCACATCGCATAAAGAATACGACGATGAACCGGCTTTAAACCATCACGAACATCAGGTAAGGCCCGAGAAACGATAACACTCATAGCATACTCCAAATAAGAGCTGCTCATTTCGTCCACTAAGGACTGATCCCTAACTGTACCAAAATCAGTTTGACGATCACCTGCAATGGCTGACTTAGGAGTCTCTGCCTCTTCAATGTTTTCTAAATCTTGTTTTTTATTCATATCTATTTCAATAAGCAATTTGAGTAATAGCTTCGCAACCCGTTGGAATTACACAAGGTTTTACTTGTCCAATTGTTGGCATACAATCAATATATGCCGGGCAAGAACTAGTGGCAATTTCTATAACGGGTAATTTATCTTTTAATTCGTCTAAAAATTTCTGAGACTCTTCTTGCTTGAGCGAATCTATAACTTCCACCTCATCACTACTACTAGCAATTATTGCTTTATCTTTACTTTCTATACTTGTAAGCATGCCATCTAAAAAAGTCTTTTCTTCTTCGGTAGATGAAACCTTCTCGCCTAAATCTCCACGAAATGAATTAATAGTTTCCTACAAATCTTGACGCCAAGAATTATCAACTATTTCCTTGTTCACATTCTTAGATCTAAAAGAGAAGCTTAAACTAATAATCCATAGAATTATAATACCAAGCGAAATAATAATAACTCCCACTCTTAGAATAAGACGTTTTTTTTCTTCAGTAGAAGTTATCTTTTTTTCGCGTGCGAACATATTAAATATTTATTCTTTAATTCCATCTAAATTGACATCGTAAAGGATTTGTTCAGCAATTAAACGATAGTTCATTATTTCCTCTTCTTTAAACCAAAGCGCAATTTCTCTTTCAGCCTCACTTACCTCATCAGAACAATGAACTAAGTTTCGAACAGCCCTTTCGTCACGATTGGCTAATTCATAAGAATCAAGAGTCATGTCGCCTCTAATGGTGCCTACATCTGAAGTAGCTGGCTCGGTACCGCCAACAATCTTCTTTACAACCGATACAGCTTGATTACCTTCCCAAATCATAAACACAACTGGGCAACAACTCATAAAAGTAACTAAAGCACGAATAATGTCTTTGCCATATTCAATAGCTTCTTTTTCAACGGGCATGTTCAAATCTTTGCGATTCTGAACAGTCATTGCTCCTTTTTTTTCAAACCAAGCATCATCTTTATTATAATGTTGCCATAAAGTATCTTCGGAAGCGACACCGAACTTCATCGCTACTAATTTCAAACCAGCATTTTCAAAACGTTTAATTGAGTCGCCAATTAAACTGCGCTGAATAGCGTCAGGTTTAAGAATAACAAAACTTCTTTCTTTCTTTGGGTGAGTCATATTAATTTTTTATATTTAAATTTAAATTATTTACTTTAAAATTTTAAAATTACTAATTCCATATCTTCCTGAGGCAGGTCACGCTTACTTATCTTTAGCTTATCCTCATAAGACGGAGTTAATCCAAGCTCCTTAATAAATTTATCAACTCCATCCAGCCCTTCAATTTCGAGCCCTGGAACCTGATAATGCATCGGAATAACTATTCTTGGCTCAAGTTGAGTAATTACTTCCACCGCCTTCTTAGCATCTAAAGTATATTTACCACCGACTGGTATTAACAAAATATCTGTTCCAGCTAATTTTTCTAATTGCGCATCATTTAAAGTTTCCCCTAAGTCCCCTAAATGAACCACAGATATATCATCAATCTCTAAACGAAAAATAATATTTTTACCTCTCTCTGCACCTTCTTGTCCGTCATGAAAAGAATCAATGCCTTCAACTAAAACATTCTTAACATCATATTCGCCAGCACAATTAATTACAAAAGGATTGCCGCGTAAAGCAGAAATATTATTATGATCTTCGTGTTGATGAGAAACGGTAACAATATTAGCCTCACAGTTTGGCATTTTTAAGCCAGTAGATTTACCATAAGGATCGGTTACAACAGTCACGCCGTCTGGTCCAATTTTATCTTGCATTTTAAAACAGGAATGTCCTAGCCAAGTAAGAATCATATGCGTAATATATCTAATTAAAGCCAAATTTTTGGCTAAAAAATAAAAAAATAATTATTGATAATAACAATAAAAATAGGCCCTCCAACCTTGATTTTATTATATCAAAGCCCAAGCTTAAGGTCAATTTAAGCTGCTTTTGGATAAAAAAACCCACACTTTTTCTTTCATTTATTGAAAGTAAAAGTGTGGGATAAAACATCATCTTATTAATTTAATTAATTTGGATGATGTTCTTAATGTTTTGCCGACCTATCACCACTACTCGTTCTCCTTCAGCTACAATAAATTCCAAATCAGCCTGGTAGCGAGCACCTTTGTAATAAAATTGTACGGAAATTGAATTAAAACCAATGGTTAAGTTCACCTTGCCCTGCAAACGTGAACTACTCTTAATTGCTCTTCCATACATGGTGCTGCCAACAAAAACTATTTTTTCAGAAAAGGTAGATGCCAGTATCACTTTGGTGATTTTGCCACCAATAGGAGTAATGTTATCATCAGTTATTTTTATTTCCGTGGCTCCTTGCACAAGAATAAATTTAATAACCGCTTGAGTAAAGTTTCTGCCGGTAGAAGCATCGCTTTGATCCTGATCAACTGTAACCGTAAATTGATATAATCCGGGAGATAAATTCACTGGTTCAGATTCATCACCTGGAGCTAATGATATTCCTACAAATGGACTACTATTAGAGTTTGTAATCCATTTTTTACTTGATCCATTAACAACAACAACGGGTTGAGTCGGAATATTCAGAGGCGTGTTAACAGCATCAGGAAAAATAAAGTCATCCGTATATTGTTCTGTTGCCTTAGTCTGATTAGTTTGAGCCGAATTATTAAACATTTTTTTAGTCCGCTTATTATCACTGATAACAGCGGTGGTACTGGGGCTCAAAGATATGTTGTCACCAACAATATCAGTAGTTAAACGAAAGCTATTCAATTTATTGCCTTCATAATAACGACAAAAGAATTTAACTTCTTTTTCACCGGGATGAACAAAATTTACACGAACATTTTGTCCGGGATTAATTAAAGTGCTACTTCCATTAGCGCTTACTTCCAGAGTATAAGATCCTGGATTCTTAATTATTACCTGCGCTTGAGCAGATAAGAAAATAAACAGCACACTCAGTGCAATAAAAATAATTCTTTTCATGATTTTCTGATTTTGTTTATTCTTAATTTTATCTTAATTTTTATTTTTAAAGGTCAATATTTATGAATTTCCCTTATTTAAGAAATTCTTTTTAATTTAGCACTTTTAATAAAAATTGTCAAGGGAGAAGTGCCGATAGAAAATTTAATGACTTTATAACCCAAAAATACCAGATCTTGTAATTAATAAACTGAAAAAATATATTAATAATTATTATTTATTAAAATCACTATAGAACATGCCAATTATAAAAAACAAATAAAAAAACGCTTACTTATAAACTAGAATATACACCAATAAAAATCGGGCTAATTATAAGTCTTGACAGCTACAAACAAATGATATAAGATATGGATACTTGAAACATAAAAATAGAATAGTTAATCAAAACAAGGTATTGAATATATCTCTGTTTTTTTCTGTCCTAAGAAAATGATTTTCAAGAAATGAACTTTGACAACTGTGAAACTTGGTGAAAATAAAAACAAAAAGAAATTTTGATGCTAATCGGCATCAATTCGGATAAAAATTTAACCAGAATCTATTCACTTTCCATTTATGAAAAGTGATCTCTATATTAAACAGAGAGTTTGATCCTGGCTCAGGATGAACGCTGGCGGTGTGTCTAAGGCATGCAAGTCGAATGCTAGTAGCAATACTGGCATGGCAAACGGGAGAGTAACACATTGGTAACCTACCTCGAAGACGGGGATAACCTTGCGAAAGCGAGAATAATACCCGATAGTATGTCAGAACTCAAGTTCTGCCATTAAAGCTCCGACGCTTCGAGAGGGGCCTATGTCCTATCAGCTTGTTGGTAAGGTAAAAGCTTACCAAGGCTATGACGGGTAGCGGGCGCGAGAGCGTGACCCGCCTCACTGGGACTGAGAACTGCCCAGACTCCTACGGGAGGCTGCAGTCGAGAATCTTCCTCAATGGGCGAAAGCCTGAAGGAGCGACACCGCGTGCATGAAGAAGCCTTTCGGGGTGTAAAGTGCTTTTATATGTGACGAAACAATGACGGTAGCATATGAATAAGGGGCTGCTAACCTCGTGCCAGCAGCAGCGGTAATACGAGGGCCCCAAGCGTTATCCGGATTTATTGGGCGTAAAGCGT
>JAFGTW010000018.1 GCA_016938835.1 Patescibacteria group bacterium | reverse complement strand
TTACCATGGAAATGCTCTACCAACTGAGCTAAAACGGCCGACTTATTTTAATCTGACAATAAATTAATTTTAACCTTTAATTCTTCCAACTTCTTATTTTCTGGATTAGCGGCGGCCAATTTCTCCCATGAAGCTAAAGCTAATTTTTTATCTTTTCTCATTATACTTAAATCTAAAATTAAATCAAGATAACGTGGGTTATTTGGCTCTACATCAAGTGCCTGACGGATATACTCCAAAGCTTCATCTAATAAACTAAGCTCAAAACAAACCCAAGCCAAAGAAAAATGAATTTCAGCCACAATAATACCTTCTAGCATTTCTGGATCACGTCCTATTTGCAAGGCGAGTTTCAAAGCATGCTCTAAAGTCGCCTTACTCTCCTGAAAGTTCTTACGCAAGCGATAAACTTCAGCCAAATCTAAAAAAGCCGTTAGACGCTTAGCATCTAAGCTTATAATTTCAATTAAACGCTTTTCGGCTGATTCATAATCATACTCAGCTAAAGCATTTTTAGCTATACCAAATAAATGATCAATTCTTTCTTTTTTTTCACTAAAACTTAATTTCTTCTGCCGACGCAAATCATCGCGCATCTTACTCAATTTTTGGTAATTTTTTTTTAAAAATCCCCCAATCAAACCACCAATAAAGCCGCGAAAACGCAACCAAAGTATAGTTATACGACCAAAGTCACGATTAAGTCTCTGACTCAAAATATGCTCCTTAAACTTAGCTTCTTTCTCTCCAGGAATATTTTCAACATCTAAAATAGACAAAACCGGAAATTTTCGAATAATAATATAAAGAATGATTAAAATAGAAAAAATGGCCACTATCCAGGCAATAACATCTAACATAAATGAAAATTTATAATTTGACAATATTTTTAAAACTATCCGCCTTTAAACTAGCGCCACCGATTAGTAAGCCATCAAAACCTCCAGGTACTAAAAAGTCAGCAGCATTATCAGCGGTCACGCTACCACCATATAATATTGGTGTCTTTTTTAAACCAGCTCGTTTACATAAATCTTGAATAGTATTCTTTACTTTTAAGGCTTTATCTGGGTGGCAATGTAAACCTGTGCCAATAGCCCAAATAGGTTCATAAGCAATTAAAAGTGAGCGCACACCATTATCTGATAAGTAATTTAAAGCGCCTTTTAACTGAGTCTTAATAACAGACGCTTCTTTTCCCTGTTTATTTTCAGCCGCATTTTCACCAACGCATAAAACTGGTTTAATTTTTTGAGATAAAGCCATTCTAATTTTAGCAGCTAATAATTTATCATTTTCCTGTAAATACGAGCGACGCTCACTATGTCCAATTAATACATACTTAGTATTATAAGCCGCTAAATCAAGAGCTGATATTTCTCCAGTATAAGCACCACGTTCAAAAGCGGCGACATCTTGCGCCCCTAGTAAAAGTGGACTTTTTTTAAAAATTTTAGCCACACCAGATAGACTAAGAAAATCCGGGCAAACAACTGCCGTTCCCTTAAAATTTTTAAATACTCGAACAAAATCTTTAGCCGTTTTTAAAGCTTCTGCTGGTGAAAGTTGCATCTTCCAATTGGCAATAAATATTTTTTTAGACATAAATTTTCAATTATTAAGATTGTTTAACAACCCATTGATAGGTCTTACTGATACCGTCTGTGAAACTAACTTGTGGTTGCCAATCTAAAATTTCCTTAGCCCGCTGGTTAGATAGACAACTGCGGAGAACCTCACCTGGCTTACTTGGCGCTAAGCTTGTCTGTAATTTCTTATCAGCTGCTTTTTCAATGGCTTCAATCATCTGCCAAATATCTACTTCCTGAGCGGTACTAATATTAATTTCACCCCGATAATTTATTTCCGCAGCCTTTATTAGAGCAGCTACCACATCGTCAACATAAACATAATCACGAGTTTGCTTGCCGTCGCCATAAATTAAACAAGGCTTATTATTAGCCAAGGCTTCGGTGAAAATAGCAATGACGCCTGCTTCCCCGCCCTTATACTGACGCGGTCCATAAACATTAGAAAAGCGTAAAATACTATAGTCAAGCTTAAACACTTGATAATAATAATTTAAATATTTTTCTAAAGCCAACTTATTAATACCATAAGGAGATAAGGGATAAGCCGCCACTGTTTCCGGAGTAGGAATCTCATTTGTTTCACCATAAATAGCGCCGCCGGTAGAAGCCATAATAATTTTCTTAACTCCACTAAGACGAGCAGCCTCCAAAATATTTAAACCGCCAACAACATTAATACGGTTATCAAGTACTGGATCTTTCACTGATATGCGCACATCAATTTGAGCAGCCAAATGATAAACCAAATCAAATTTACTTGATAAAAAACGTTCACTTAAAGAATCATCAAGAATATCTAATTCCCAAAAATCAGCCGCCTGATTGACATAATCACGACGACCTGAAACCAGGTTATCTAGAACTGTCACTTTGTGTCCCTTAGCTAATAAAGCATCCACTAAAGTTGAGCCAATAAAGCCAGCTCCACCGCTTACTAAAATATTTAACATATAAGAAAATGATAGCGCAAAAACATGGAATTGCCAAATCTAATCAGACTCATAATTAATAAAAAAAACCTTCTCGAAAGAAGGTTCCCTATTTTGACGTATGAGCTTACTAACAATCATTTTGTCTAGACTCACTAAATAAGCGATGCCTAACATGCAAATGTTTATTTTGGCAGCCAACGTATTTTTGAGCATCATATACACTCCCACAAGTTAAACAAATACGCTCATTGTTTGTCTTTTTTTTGGATTTTTTATTAGCAATAGACGTAATCATACTTTCGACTATTACTGGGACGCTGAATCTCCTTTTTTTTCTGCTTTTTTTTGACATATTTGATTTTTTTAAATGAACAACTAAAGAGTAGAATAAAATAAAAAAATATAATTGTCAAGTCTAAAATAGATTAATTTCTAGTTTGCTTTCCCCACTTATTCTTGTTATAATATAATCAATAAAATAGTATTTAAATTTTAAAATTTGTAATTCCAAATTCAGGAATTTTTTATTTTGTATGGCTAAAAATGAACCAAAAAATAATAATTACGGTGCTGATGCGATTACCGTCCTCGAAGGCCTTGACCCAGTCCGTAAACGACCTGGCATGTATATTGGCTCTACTTCTGCGGCCGGCTTACATCATTTAATCTGGGAGGTCGTAGATAATTGTATTGACGAAGCAATGGGTGGATATGCTACAGAAATTTCTGTATCACTTTTACCTAATCGCATGGTGGAAGTAGTTGATAATGGCCGCGGTATCCCTGTAGAAAAACATAAAGTTACTGGTCTTTCTGCTCTGGAAACAGTTTTAACCAAGCTTCATGCTGGCGGCAAATTTGGCGGTGGCGGTTATAAAGTTTCTGGCGGTTTACACGGCGTTGGTGTTTCTGTAGTCAACGCTTTAAGTGAATATTTAAAAGCAGAAATTCATCGTGATGGTAAAATTTGGCAACAAGAATATAAAATTGGCTTACCCCAAGGAGCTATTAAAAGTATCGGAAAAACAGACCACACAGGCACCTCTATAACCTTTCAGGCTGACTCCACTATTTTTACCGAATTAGAATTTAACTGGGGTAAAATTCTCGACCGCCTGCGCCAACAATCATACCTAACCAAAGGTATAACCATGAATGTTTTAGATAACCGTGAAGGACATCGAGAAAAACATTATCGTTTTCATTTTGAGGGTGGTATAAAATCCTATATTAAATCTTTGCATCGCGGTAAAACTGTAAAAAATGAAACTATTTTTTACGTTGACAAGGACATTAATGATTGTCGGGTTGAGGTAGCCTTACAATACAATGATGAATACAATGAAAATGTTTTACTATTTGCTAATAACATTCACAATCCTGAAGGCGGTACTCATTTAGTCGGTTTTCGCAGCGCTCTTACTCGCACTTTAAATAATTACGGTCGTGCCAAAAATATCCTCAAAGAAAAACAAGAAAATCTAAGCGGTGAAGATGTGCGCGAAGGTTTAACTGCCATTATTAGCGTAAAGTTAACTGATCCTCAATTTGAAGGACAAACTAAAGGTAAACTGGGTAATGCCGAAATGAAAGGTTATGTGGAACAAATTTTCGGAGACGCTCTGTCCACTTTCTTAGAGGAACATCCAAAAGAAGCTGAAGCAATTATTGGTAAATGCGTTTTATCTGCCCAAGCTCGTTTAGCTGCCCGTAGTGCTAGAGCAACAATTTTAAGAAAAGGCGCCTTAGAGGGCATGACTCTTCCCGGCAAACTAGCTGATTGCTCTAGTCGCCACCCAGAAGAATGTGAATTATATATTGTTGAAGGTGACTCCGCTGGTGGCAGCGCCAAACAAGGACGTGATCGTCGCTTTCAAGCTATTCTACCTTTAAGAGGAAAGATTCTTAATGTAGAAAGAGCGCGATTAGACAAAATGTTGGCTAATAATGAAATTAAAAATTTAATTATCGCTTTAGGTGCAAATATAGATGAACAATTTGATTTAGAAAAATTACGTTATCATCGCATTATTATTATGACTGATGCTGATGTTGATGGCGCCCATATTAGAACATTGCTTTTAACTTTATTTTTCCGTCACTTTGCCCCATTACTCAATAACGGCCATATTTATATTGCTCAACCACCTCTCTATCAGCTTAAAAAAGGAGCCAGTATTGCTTATGCCTACAGTGATGAAGAAAAAGAAAGGATTATTAAAGAATGGGGGGGCATGACCGATACTGAAATTGTGGAAGAAGACGAAAATGGTGAAAAGGAAATTATTGAAAGTGAAGAAATCGAAAATGAAGATGGTGATAAAAAGGGTGACAAGAATAAAACTTCCACAAAAATACATATTCAACGTTACAAAGGTTTAGGTGAAATGAATCCAGATCAACTTTGGAACACTACCATGAACCCAGCTAGTCGTATCGTGAAACAAGTAACTATTGAAGATGCAACCAAAGCCGATCAAATATTTGATATGCTTATGGGCGACAATGTTGCTCCACGTAAAAATTTCATTCAAACTCACGCTAAAAAAGTTCAAAATTTAGACATCTAATATGATGCCATATTTATTTTATCCTATTGTCGCCTTTATCATTGCTCAAGGCACAAAAGTAATCCTAAAAAATAAACGTAAAAGAAAAAAATTTCATTGGCGTGATATTTTTGCTTATTCTGATATGCCCAGCGGACATACAGCCACAGTTACCGCTTTAGCCACTGTTATTGGTTTAAACGAAGGATTATATTCAGCCTCATTCACTATTAGCTTTGTCTTTATGATGATTGTTATTACTGACGCCATCGGCCTACGCAATTATTTAGGGCAACACGGTAAAACCCTTAATATTCTAGTTAAAGATTTAAAAGAAGATGATTTCCTTGATAATTCTTATCCCAAACAACTAGAACATATTGGACATACCCCCTTACAAGTTCTAATAGGAGCTATAATTGGCATTGGTATTAGCTTGTGTGGTTGGTATTTTGGAATATAATAATATATTAGTCTTACAAATAAAGAAGACCGGTCATTAAGACGCGGTCTTTTTAATTCTTTTTACCACCACCACAGAGTTTGTTTCGCTACTGTTGGTGACCAGGACAAAGGAATGTGATCCTCTGGGCTGTCAAAATGAGGATGAGAAAACGTTTGCCAAGCATTACTACCGCTAACAGCTAACCTAACTCCGGGCACATTCAAAGTTTCAATAGTTTGCCATTTTTTCTCTAATTTTTCAAATTCTTCTTTGTTTGAAGAATCTGGATTATTAAACAAAAAATTACTTCCTACGGAAGGATTATATATTCCGTTCATTAATGCCTCCTTCTTTTTTTATTGTTTATACTAAATAACTATATTTTAAATTAAACTTTTCCCTGTCATTGACTTCGGTATTTCCATATTCAGTAAAGTGAGAACCGTAGGAGCAAAATCAGCCAAAGTGCCAGCCGGAGCAAGTACGCTTAAATCTCCATCTAGAGGATCAGTTAGACCAATGGTTTTACCTTGATACTGATTACCAATTAATAAAAATGGCACTGGATTAGCCGTTGGACTTTTATCAGCCAACTCCGTGGCTAAATCTTTTGTGCGCTCAGCATTGCCATAGGGAGCGGTAATAATTACCAAGCCATTTTTGTTTATTACGGCTTTAATTATCTTTGGTAATAATTTATCAATCTGTTCTAAGTTATTAACTGTTTCTTTAAAATCACCGCGAGCAGAAGCTTCATGTGCTAAAGCTAAACTAACAAAAATTATCTGAGTTTCTGCATCTTTATGTAAGCTATTTTCAATTGACCTTAAAACACTTTTACCTAACGGCCTCAGAGCCTCATCTGTAGCAGGCGAAGATAAGCAATCAATCTTTTCTCCTGCATAAGCAGTATCTTGCCCATTATTAAAAAAGATACTCAAGCCAGCTAATTGCTCACTGGCAACAATTTTTAATTGTTTCCTCCCTGCCTGGCTAATAAGCGCAGAAAGACAAGTATCAGCTTGTAAAAATTTATCAGAATCATCATCAAGTCCGCAGCCAAGTGACCAATAACGACGGCGAGAATCCTTAGTTTTTCCTGATAAAAGAGTTACCGGATAATCACAAATGTAATTATAAAAATTTGGCATTTTAGCCGCCGTAACCGCATTAGCTTCATTATTAGAGGAAATACCAAAACCATCAAGAAAAAGACAAAGTAATAAATTTACTTCTTCTTGATCTTTTTGTTTATCATTTTCTCTCATTGCACTACTACCATTTTCCATATTACTTCTGCTTAGTTGAGTTGTCGGCCATCATGGCAGCAATAGCCATTAAACGATTATATTTAGCCACTCTCTCTCCCCGAGATAAAGAACCAGCCTTTAAATACTTAGCACCAAGGGCAACCGCTAAATCAACAATAAAATCATCATTTGTTTCACCACCTCTATGAGAGACGACTAATTGGTAATGTTGACGTTCCGCCAGTTTCGCACATTCAATAGTTTCTGTCAATGTTCCAATTTGATTTGGCTTCAAGACAAAAGCATTAGCAGCCCGCTCGGCAATACCACGACGCAATCTATCTAAATTACTAGCAAATAACTCATCACCAGCTAAAACTAAATGATCACCCAAAGCAGCCGTTACTTCTCGCCAAGTCGACCAATCATCGTTCGCTAGCCCATCCTCTAAATAAATAATCGGATATTTTTGTAGCCACTCAGTATATAACCCAACCAAATGTTGCGAACTAAGATAAGAATTATCAAGAGGAAAAATATATTGTTTAGAACTAACATCGTATAGATGGTTAGATCCAATATCAATACCCAGAACGAAATCCTTCTTAGCCTCATAGCCAGCCGAAATAATGGCCGCCATCATTAAATCCAAGGCCTTTAGACTAGAATCCATATTAGGAGCATAACCACCCTCAATCCCAGTATCAGAATCATAAGAATTCTCTCTTAAAATTTTACCAAGCGCATGATACACTTCAGCGCCAGCCCGAACCATTCGCACCGCTTGCCCCTCGCAACTAGTCCCAGTAAAAGTAGGAGAGTCCGGCTGAGGAATTAACAAAAATTCTTTAAAATCAAGGTTTGTATCAGCGTGGTGCCCGCCACTAAACATATTAAATAATGGAATTGGAATCTTTGCAGATCCTGATAACTGGTAGTAGTCAAGTAAATATTGAAATAATTCTTTTTTTTCAAACATGGCGCCAGCCCTAGCCACAGCTAAAGATACCGCGATCATTGTATTTGCTCCCAGCTGGCGACGATCCGAGCTAGCATCAAGTTCAATCAAAAGTAAATCAATTTCCCTTTGCGAAGTTGCCGATAAGCCAATCAAACGAGGAGCTATTAACTCATTAATATGATTAGCCGCTAAGAGCATGCCTTTACCTTGATAACGACGATGATCACCATCATATAAATCTTTAGCGGCAAACTTACTATTATGAAGCCCGATTGGCACCTCAGCCCTGCCACATAAGCCTGAAGCTAAAGTAACAGTTGCTTCTAAAGTAGGAAAACCGCGAGCATTTAATATTTCACGTGCTTTAACTGACACAATATTTCCCGCATTAATTTTTGCCATATATATCTTAATAAATAATATTTTTTAATCCTGGCATTTTCTCCCCACCTAAATATGATAGCATGGCACCACCAGCGGTTGAAACCCAGTCAATATAATCTTCCATTTTTGTCATCTTTAAAGCCTCCACTGTTTCCCCTCCGCCAATAAGCCCAAAAGCACGACCGCTTGAACGTGAAGCAATAATAGCGGCAATAGCCATTGTTCCATGTTTAAAAGGCGTCTCTTCAAACTTACCCAAGGGACCGTTCCAAACGATACTTTGAGACTTTTTAATATAAGCACTAAAAAGAGTGATACTATCAGGACCAATATCTAAAATAGAGTCACTTTTTTTAATATCCTTTAAATATTTATGCTGATGTCTACCATTTTTTGTACGCACAATTACATCAATTGGTAAAATAATTTTACTCATTACTTTTTTGCGAACAAAGAACTGCTCCAAATATTTATCAGCATCTTTATCACATAAAGAACGACCAATTTCTATCCCACTTTTTTTAAAAAAAGCATTAGCCAGTCCGCCACCTAATAAAATCTGATTTGCCGATGAATATAATTTTTTAATCAATGGTGCTTTTGTACTAATTTTAGCTCCACCCATAACTACCACTAAAGGCTTCTTTGGTTTTAATATTTTTTGTAAATTATGTAATTCAGTTTCCAACTGTAAACCAGCATAAACCGGCAAAAAAGTGCCAATAGCACTAATAGAAGCTTGCTGACGATGACAAACAGAAAAAGCATCATTTACATAAACATCAGCTAGGGACGCTAATTTTTTTGCAAATTTTTTATCATTCTTTTTCTCTCCAGCATTAAAACGTAGATTCTCTAAAAAAATAATTTCTCCTTCCTTTAAAGATTTGGCAGATGAAATCGCTTTATCACCAACAATATCTGAAACATATTTAACTTTATGTTGTAAAATCTTTTGTAATCTTTTGGCCAACAAACGTGTAGATAAATAAACTTCTTGCCCCTTGGGATCGCCCCAATGACTAATAATAATTACACTGGCTTTTCTATTTAACAAAAAATTAATTGTTGGCAAAGCTGCTTGCAAACGGTAATCATCAGAAATTTTCCCTTTTACCTGAGGCACATTAAGATCTAAGCGTAATAAAGCTTTCTGCCCCTGCCAATTACGTTTTTGTCTCAAACTCTTAATTTTCATAGATTAAATTAATTAAATAGCACCCAAAACAACTTCTACCTGACGACTTTCACCGCCACGTATAAAATCAATAATAATATTATCACCAGGATTATAAGTAGAAATTATAAGTGATAAATTATTATCACTATTAAGTTCAATGCTGTTAATACGAGTAATAACATCACCTAATTTTAAACCGGCCCTTTCAGCTGCGCTATTTTTTACAATAGCATTAGATCCTGAGACTGCTTGGATTAAAGCCCCCTTGGTTGGTGCGCTCTCATTATTAATAATATAACTTAAATCCAAATAACTTACACCCAAAGAAGCTTTCTGTAAATTATTATTACGTAACAAAGAGCGCCAATAAGCATCAATAGCTGGACTAAGTAGCCAATTACCTTTATTATCAATTACCCCTAATATATCTCCGTTCAAATTAAAAATAAAAGCCGATGTTTCTTGATCATTATTAGCCAACGATACTTTTTGTGCATAAATATCACTAGATAAATATAAACCATCTTGATTTTTTTTTGCCAATGAATCTAAAACAAACGCTTGATTACTAGTCGATAAAATCAATGACTGCCCTAATTTAATTTCTGCGTCAGACAATAAACGTTTAACTGATAAACTATTGGCATTAAGCAAGTGAAAAAAAACAAAATCCCCAGTGTTTTTTGTCGAGAACAAGACCTGATCAATTTCATAAATCTTTTTCTGACTATCAATAATGACATAGGTTGAACTGGCTTTACTAAGTAAATACTCAGGCACGGTTTCAGGCCAAATGGCCATTACCCAGCCATCATTAGTGGCGGCAATAGCATTGGCAAAAGGAGCGTTTAAATCATAATAATCATCATTATTATCTAATCGAACAAATACACTCAATAAGCTGCCCTTAATGTCCCTGATTGTCTCATCAACTTTAACGTCTTGATTCACTACCACTTTTTTTGGATCACGAATCACTAAATTAGGCGAAAGATAACCATAATCATTTAGGTTAAATTCCTGATTAAAATTCAAATTACTTAAACTGTCAGCGCCATAAAAACTAACAAGCAAGGTGCTAGCCACACCAGCGAGCAAACCAAAAATGGTGCCAAAAATAATACTATTAAGATTGTTGTTTTTCATAATAATTTAAAGCCAACGGGCCGTTAACAAAATAAGTGCAAGGCTAAGAGCAGTAAACCAAGCATAATTTTTTATTTTACGTTTAGTTAAACTTCCCTGAATATATAAACGAGCAAAATTTATAACAGAATAATACGCTAAAGTACTTAAAATACCAGCAATCAAGTAATTTAAAGGTAATAAAGATATCATTATTACAATTTCTGTAACAAGAAGAGCAAGAAAAAACCAAAAACCTAAATACTCACGATCATTCCAAGACTGAGTATAAGCTAACGATCGAGTATTCACAAAAACAATAATTAAAAATAATAAAAGTAAAGGCCAGGGAGATAAGCCCAAAAAAGCTTGAAAACCAAACAAAGTAGCCGATACAAAGAAAGTAGTAAAGAGCCCTCCGTATAAAGACATAAGAGCCCATTCTGTTCTATCGGTTGTTTTATTCATCTTAATAATTCTACTCAAATAATTATACAGATACCAAATCATTAATAACCACAATAATTGGACTATCCAAGCTGAGGCAATTAAAGAAATAAATAAATAAAAGCCATTCATGAGCAAGGCCAAGCTAATAAAAATAAAAATAAATTGCCAGCGCCAAGTTCTTTGGGCCGATTCATGAGCTACAATGATTAATAATATAGTAGAAATTAACAATAAAGCCCAAAGACCATGGGGATAAGACAAAACTATTTGCCAGCCAAGCCAAAATAAAAATGGTGATGCCCAAAAAATAAATTTAAAAATAAAATCCAGCTGTTTCATAAAAATTCTAAGGTAAAATTATATCTTCTGATGTTGTTTCTGCACTCTCATTCATCGTGCTTGAAGTAGCGTTCATATCATCACCGGTATTAACATTTTCAGGATTATCCATAACAGTGCCTATTGTGGAATCTAATATATCAGCACTCTCATCTATAGTATTAGTGACGGTGGAATTGCTTGTATCAATATTCTCATTTACTTGCTGAACTGGTGGTAAAGTTGGACCAAAAAGAACAGTAGTATCTTCATTTAAATTAATTTCACTTGCCTGCGCGTTATTATCTTCTAATGATAAAATACTAGGATCAAGAATAGTTTCAGCTTCTTTATCAATATCACTATCTGGTATCAATTTTAATATTTGCTTTAGACTAAAATCATTTAAATTGCTCACTTTAATATATTTGTTAGAAACAGTGTAGAGCAAATCTTTAATGTAAATAATTCTTCTAACTGAACTATCATAACAAGACTGACCACACCAACTATCTAATCCTAGATATTTACCACCATCAGAATGATCAATTTGCCCCCGTAAAACTATTTTTTTATTTTCAATACTAAAAATTAGAGCACCATTAAAATATGGCCGCAAGAATGATCCGCCAGAAGTTAAAGAAACAGGAATCGATAATAAGTTTTTATTCTTATCAAAAAGAAAATCTTTATGGCTATACAACGCTAAAGAATCACTATTTGTAGAGCCAGCAACGTAATAATCAAGCTCGAGTGGATTATTCAAATCATGAATATCAAATAAAGATAATCTAATTCCGCCTGTGACCGCATTGCCATAAACATCATTAAAAGTGTCTTTACTTAAAACAATTAAATTATATTCATCATAAGGATACAAATAAGTAGTAATCCCTGGAATTTTTAGTTTGCCTAACAACTTGGGCGATTTAGGATCACTTAAATTAAGGGCATACAAAGGATCGGCTGTATTAAAAGTAATTAAATAGACATGGTTACCCAAAAAACGAGAAGTATATATTTTTTCTTCTGAGGCGATATTTTCCAGTGAAGACAATAATGTAAGCTGTGGCGACAGAATATAAACATTAGTTGAATAGATATTTGTGGTCGCTAAAGAAGTACTGTTTTTACTAATAGTAGTAATCAAACGTAAATTACCAGAGACATCTTCATCCAAAGAAAATTGATTTAATAATGTTCCAGGCACAGAAGCTTTAGCTTGATACACTGGTGAAGCGCCACTTAAAGATAACTTATAAATCATTGTTTGCTCCCAGCTCTCTGTCTCTTCGGCAAATTTTTTCTCCAATAAACCCTCTAATTCTGATTTCAAAACTAACAACTCATCAGCATCACGTCCGGCCAAAAAATCAGTGTATATTTGCTCAATTTTTTGTTGTTTTTCTTGAATGTTTAAAATAACAGAATCGGTTTTCTCTATCTTATTTAAAATTGAATTTTCATTAGCACTTAATCTAGGCGCTAACACTGATTGCATAACGCCTAAACGTACAGCCCGCTCATCTAAATATTTAGTATATGTTAAATAAATATTCTTAGCTGATACATAAATATTTTGTGTAGAATTTAAAATATATACCTGAGTTGATACCGGCTCTTTAGCTGTTGCTAAATCAAGAGCATTAATGGAAACAAAATTATAATGATCATATGGACTGTCAAAATAATAAACATTCGGAGCAAAACAAGCATTATCATCACGACAAACATTTGGTAAAACTCTGCCGCCGTCAACTAAACGAGGCACGATGCTTTCACCGACAATATAGCCATTATAATTATCCAAAATTAAATATAAGTGATTATTAACAATCCTTGAATCAATATACGATCCTTCAAAATCTAAATCCCTGATTTGCTTTGGAGAAGTTGGGTCAGATAAATCAAATACTTTAACAAAAGTGTACGGTGATTGTCGACGAAATTTCTTATAAGTGCTGGAATTGGCAATTTCCGTATCAACGCCCATGATCACCAACTTTCCTTGATTTAGATAAAGACCCGTTGGTCTAGATGGAAAATTAAGTTGGGTTAGAATTTGCACCTCCCCTTCACTTGCTTTAATGATAAATAAATTATTATAAGAAACGGCATAAATATAAGTACCATCTGTTTTGATAATATCAGCCTCATTAATGCCAACAACTTGTAAATTTATATTGGAATAATCTAAATCACTATCAGGCGCAGTAAACACATCCTTGACATCACTACGATAATAATCAGGTAATACTACAGCTCTTGCCTCTAAAAAACTCTTCAACTCTTCATAATTAGAGAATTTTTTCATCTGCCCAGAATTGCCCAATTCATCATTCACGTCAACTGACGCTAATGCCGGAGTGTCAATATTATTATCAATATTATTATCAATCGATTCAACTACTGCTACATTTTTTTTGGACAAACTACAAGAACTTAAAAATAAACCAACAACAACAAATAACCCTAGATAAATTAAGCTTTTTTTCATATATTATTAAAATAATCTTCCATTTTTAGTACTTCTCTACCTTATATATAATAGTATAAAATCACGCTTTTAACAAACAGAAACTATTCAATAATTATTTTAGTTCCTACCGATACATGTTCATATACATAGGCCGCAGAGTTAAGTCCAAGACGAATACAACCATGAGAAACTGGTATACCAAGATGATTCTCACCCTCTCTATATCCACTAGGCCAAATTGGTAATTCATGAATACCAATCCCCGGACTATTTAAGCCTAGCCAATAAGGCATCCAAAGGCCATAAGTTTTTGACCAAGCCTTTTCAATTTTATTGAGAATCTTAAATTCTCCTTTAGGCGTAGGCATACTTGCCCTACCAGTCGAAACTGGAAAACTTTTCCAAGTAAAACCATTAAGCAAATAGTCCATTTTTTGTTCATTTAAACTAATACGAAGACTAATATCCAATTTTTTTCCATCTATTTGAGCTGGATCAAAACCAGCTTCAACTTCTTCTCCGTCATTAAAACCATCACCGTCACTATCAGCCCGCATAGGATTAGTTCTAAACTTAATTTCCCAAGCATCACTTAATCCATCTTCATCCATATCGCTATCGATTAATTTTACAGCTTGTGGGTTATGAGGAGAAAAACCAGTATTAATCTCTTCAAAATCGCTATAAGAGTCTCCATCAGTATCAGCATTATTTGGATCAGTAAAATATATCTGTAATTCATCTTGATCTGGCACAGCATCATGATCAGCATCAGGCAAACCATTAGCAAAAACGCTTGGTACAACCAAAAAATATAAAGCAATTATTAAATGAGATAAAATTAAACGCTTAATCATAATTATTATTTATTTACGAAAACTGAATTCACAGCCACAATATTTTTGTAGATATAAACCTCTTTCCCGTGCCCAATTTAAAGAATTACGAAAACCATTTTCAGCTTGAAAATCCTCATCCATAAACTTAGGACCAGTGCCGCCCTCCAATTCATGACAGATTTTTCTAATTGCCTCCCCATCCTTATAGGGACTAACTAATAAACTAGTGCTAAAATAATGATAATGATTTCGCTTAGCATATTCAAAAGCTGCTTGTAGGCGTTCCCGATAACACAACTGACATCTTTGACCCCTTTCTGGATCACGTTCACGATCACGCACCATTTCACGCCAAGCCTCATGTCGATAAGGAACAATTACTAATCTCACCCCAATAGTTTTAGCTGCCTGACGAGCTGATTGTAAGCGCCGATTATACTCCTCTTTTGAAGAGAGATTTGGATTATAAAAATACCAAGTAACCCTATATTTTGGCAATAATAACGTCTGAGTTGAAAAAGAAGCGCAAGGAGCACAGCAAATATGAAATAATAATTTGGGGCGATGGCTTTTTTCCCACCAAGAGAAAAAAATAATAATTAAAAGCATTAAAGCCAATAAAATTAAAAGAGCAATCATTTTGCCTCGGCTCTGCAAAATCAAGCCGCTTAAACCAAAGATTGCAGCAAAAGCATAGAAAATAAAAACTGTCTTACGCGCCGATAAACCTAAGTCCAATAAACGATGATGCAAATGCTGACGATCAGCTAAACGAAAAGGATTTCGCCCTTTCATTAATCTACGTAAAATAGTCCAGGCAACATCTAAAATAGGTAGGCCCATAATTAAAAGAGCAATCGAAATTTTTGCTCCAGAAATAATGGCTAAAACACCCAAAACATAACCAATAAATAATGAGCCGCCCTCACCTAAGTAAATTTTAGCGGGATTAAAATTTAAAACTAAAAAACCAAGACAAGCGGCCGTAAAAATCCAAGCCGCTATCGCAATGTCTGGTTGAAAATATTGTGCACTAGAAGTAAATAAAAAAATAACCAACGCCCCAATCATACCCAAACCACTAACTAGTCCATCGACTCCATCTAAAAGTTTAGTGGTGTACATCATGCCCAGGAGCCAAAGTATAATTAAAAAAATGCTAACCAAAGCAGGAACGACAATCACTTCACCAAAAGGATTAGATAATTTTTCAATACCAACGCCACCAACAATCGGAGAAACTGCAGCCAAAATAGGAAAAATGAACTGTTTTTTAGGAGAAAGATTGTATTTATCATCCAAAAAACCACCAATCATTAATATTAAAGCGCCAGCAAAAAAGCCAAGCCAATGACTCAGCTCCAAGTTACCAGAAGTCAATACTCCCCGAACGACGAATAAACCCGTAAAAAATGCCAAAAATATAGCAACACCACCTAAAAGCGGCATTGGGCGATTATGTAATTTCTTCAAACCATCTGGATAATCTAAAACGTTAAAATGATTAGCCAAAACTTTAACAATTAAAGTTAACGATAAAGATATTGCGAATATTAAAATAAAAATAAAATAATGTGATATCATAATTATACTAAATTACTTGACAATAAACAAAATAAAGGATATAATAATCATTACGTTTCATTAAAAAAAGAAAAAGCATGAGAAAAAAAGCAGAACAGAAACTGGTGCCATTTTTTGGATTATCTAATGACCCAGAAGGATTAGAACAACTTATTAAGAACCTAACACCCCAAAATATGGGAAATATAAGGAACTTAGTAAAAACTAGAAAACAAGAATTAGCCGAAGAAATTGAAGAGGCTAAAAAATTATTAACTAATCCACTAACTAATCCACGACAACTACAGTGCCTAGAAGATAACGCCAACAAATTAATGCAAAAGGTAAAATCAGTGGAAAAGGTTTTTGATCAAATGTTTCTTAGCAGACAAGAGGAAAAAAAACAAAGAATAATTATTAACAATGATTAATTCTTCAACACCACAAAATCTCAGCTAAATTTTATTTAGTTTGAGATTTTTTTATTAGTAAATTATAACTCTTTAGCTTTAACTACACTTATTTCTGCACTCGGTCCAATTACAACCGTATCACGTCGTTTTAACTCTCCTGATAATATTTTATTAGCCACCTTATCTTCCACTCTTTCCTGCAATAAACGTCTAAGTGGGCGAGCTCCAAATTTTGGATCATAACCTGCCTCGGCTAATTTCTGAACCCCCTGTCGATCAGCCTTTAAGTCAACCCCTTTTTTCAATAATCTTTTTTTAATACTTTTAAGCATTAAAGTGGCAATAGAAAATATATTTTCTCTGCTCAGTGGTTTAAAAACAACAATGCCGTCAAAACGATTAATAAGTTCCGGACGCATAAACTTATTCAATTGATTATCAATTAATTCCTGTTTAACTAAATTTAAATCTGTGCCGGCTTTAATCTGATCTTGAATATAAATAGCACCAATATTAGAAGTGGCAATAATAATTGATTCGGTAAAACTTATCGTTCTCCCCTGCCCATCTGTTAGACGACCGTCATCAAGTAATTGCAAGAAAAGATTTAAAATATCCGGATGAGCTTTTTCAATTTCATCTAGTAAAATTAAAGAAAACGGCTTCTTACGTACAGCCTCGGTTAGATAACCGAGGGTATTATCAACATCGCCTATCATTTTTCTAATACTATCCGCATACTGATATTCACTCATGTCCAGACGAATCATGTAGTCTTCAGCGCCAAAATATACCTCGGACACTGTTTTTGCTAACTCTGTCTTACCAACGCCGGTAGGACCGAGAAAAAGAAAACTAGCAATTGGACGTTTAGCATCTTTTAACTCAGCTCGAGCTCGACGCAAACTAGCCGAGACAGCCTTGACTGCCTCTTCCTGGCCAACCATGCGCTGATGAATATTATCTTCAAGAGATAAAAGTTTACTACTCTCACTTTCAGTTAATTTTTGAGCAGGAATACCAGTCATTTCGCTAATAACTTGAGCCACTTGTTCCTTGGAACAAAGGGCTTGTTTAGAATTACGACGCCCCTTTTTGGCACTAGCAGTAACTGCCTTCTGTAATAAGTCTAGAGCCTTGGCCGGCATAAATTTATCATGTAAATAACGATCGGATAGAACCACTGCCTGCTCAATAGCATTATAAGTGATAAATACACGATATTTATTTTCCAGTAAACCAACTTTACTTTCTAACATCTGAATAGCTTTATTAATACTTGGCTCTTTAATTCCAACGGTGGTCATTACTTGCCCTAAAGCTGTTTTTTCTACTGCTCGACTATAATTATTTGTGGTAATTGTAGCCAGACAAACAATACTATTACGAGAAAGTGCTTCTGATAACACCTCTGATAAATCAAGACTATCTTCGTCACCAGCGCTAATACCAACTAAATTTTCAATATTAGCAATATGTAAAATAATATTTTTAGAATGTGCAGTTTCATTAATACAAGCCAAAAGACGAGCTTCAGCTTCTGAGGCAGAAGCGCCGCTAACCAAACGAGACACATCTATTTCTACTAAGCGCTTATCTTGTAAAAATTTAGGAACTTGCTCTAATACCATTAACTGGGCAATGCCATTGATAATTGTGGTTTTACCAGTTCCGTTGGCGCCAACAAGAAGAACCCCTCCTTGTCCACTCTCAATTATTTCAAAAATTGAATTTATTTCTGTTTGACGACCAACGCACAATTCTAAACGTCCATACTTAGCCGCCAAAGTTAAGTCATGAGAAAAATGATCCAGTGTTGGCGTAGCTACAGCCGTATAAGCCCTATCCATTCCGTTTCCCGGCTTTAAAACAGCCGAGCGATGATATGATTGATAATTAGAGATAAGTTTACGATTAATATGAAACCATTCACAAACATTATTAATCTTATCAGCATCCATTTCTAAATCATACAATATTTCCGCCAAAATAGAACTTCTTTGATAACAGAAAGACAAGGCATTAAGCGGGTCAACACTTACTTGTTTGCGCTTGACCGCATCTACAAAAGCTAACACTAACACTTCACGTAATTCTGAAGATAATTCTGGGCGACCCTTGGAAATTTTTAATCCAAGTAAATGTCTTTCAATTTTATCAACAAGAGCTTGAGCATCAACATTTAGGCGCACAAATACATTTTGTACCTGCGGATCAGTTAAAAGCGCCCGAAAAAAATGCATTATTGAAACCTCTTCCTGATTTAACTTACTAGACAATAAAAAAGAATCAGTTAGCACTTTTTCCATGGCCTTACTGCTGCTATTAGCAGCATTATATTCACTTTCATTCCTTTTATCATCTTCTAACCAAAAGTGCTGATTAATTTTTCTTTCAGACGCTTTTTCTTCACTATGTCTGTATATCAAAAAGAGATCAAACCAAATTGAAATTAAAAAAAACAAAATTAACGGATCCTTATTTTCCCAAAAAAATAATAATTTTAATGGCTTAAGTATCAATTCTTGCCAATGAAAAAACAACCAAGCGACTAAAGACAACCAACCGACAATGATTACAAATATTACAATTAAACGCAGTATACTATTAATGGCTCGCTGCATTCTCTGCAAGGCAATAGCCGGACGACTAAAAGAGTGTCGCCAAAAAATTAAGTAACCGCGCCACCAAGCAGACGGTCCTTTTTCTATATTATTTTCAAATTCTAATTCTACAAGTGACTCCATAGGTTAGATTGCTAAAAATTGATAAGCAGTAGCAATAATAATTGCTGGGGGTAGGGCCAACCAAATTAACATTAAAATCAAACCAATAACTATCCAAAATATCATGACTAAGCCTCTAAAAATAATTTGCACCAAGCGCACAAAAAAACTAATAATCCGACCAGTGAAATCGTACTGACCGTACATAGGTATAAATAAATTTTTTATCCATACCCATAAGCCGAGAACTCTCTGTTCGCCACGCCAAAAAGAAATGATTCTGGAGGCAAATCGCAAAAAACCCAAACTGTACCACCAGATAGGAAAAAAAATAATAGTCCAAATAAATTGTGCTAGCACCTGGAAACCGAAAATTAAAAAATGTGACTTTAACATATAATTATTTTAATTATAGCATAAATAAAATAAAGAACTAGGCTTTTTGCAAAATAAAAATGTAATAAAACATAACTGAATTAAGACAATAATAATAAAGGTATTTATATGTAATGTATTATAAATATTTTCTGATAATTGACATTCAAATAAACTTATATTATGATATATTTTAGCAGTCAAGCAATAAGAGTGCTAAATAATAAATATTAAAAAATTTACCATATGTTTAATAAATTTACAGAAAAATCTCAAGAAGCCATCATCAATGCCCAGGCAATTGCCGCTAATTTTGGCCAGGCAAATATTGAGGCTGTCCACATTTTTCTTTCTTTACTACAACAATCAGATAGTCTAGTGAAGCCTGTTTTAGAAAAAATTAAGGTAGATCCAGATATTTTAGAAGATTTTACCATTAATGAAATAAAAAAATTGCCTAAAACTAAAGTTGATTTACAAAACGGACCAATTCAGGCTGTTTCTGGCACAAACGAAACTGCCCTTATCTTAGAAAGAGCCAAAAAAGAAGCCGATGGCATGGATGATGAATTCATCTCTACCGAGCACATCTTCTTGGCTTTAATTGGCATTTCCTCCCCTGCCCAGGCAATATTACTGAATTTCAAAATTGATTATGAAACGGTATATAAAATTTTGAAAGAACTAAGAGGAGATTCAAGAATTACTGATCCTAGTCCTGAAGGTAAATTTAAGGCGTTAGAAAAATATACTACCAATTTAACTGAACTGGCTCGTCAAGAAAAACTTGACCCAGTAGTTGGTCGCGACATGGAAGTGAGACGCGTTATGCAAGTTCTATTGCGTCGAACCAAAAACAACCCAGTTCTTATCGGCGAAGCGGGTACCGGTAAAACCGCCATTGTGGAAGGATTAGCCCAAAGAATTATAGCAGGCGATGTGCCTGAAAATTTAAAAAATAAAGAAATTATTACGCTTGATTTAGGCTCACTGGTTGCTGGTGCAAAATTTAGAGGCGAATTTGAAGATCGTTTAAAAGCCGTCTTAAAAGAAGTACAAAATCAAAATGGACGCATCATCCTATTTATTGATGAATTACATACACTTATTGGTGCTGGTTCATCTGAAGGATCAATGGATGCTTCAAATATGTTAAAACCAGCTTTAGCTCGCGGAGAACTACGAACTATCGGCGCCACCACCACCAAGGAATATCAAAAATATATCGAAAAAGATACTGCCCTGGAAAGACGCTTCCAGCCAATTATTGTTAATGAGCCGAGTATTGAAGATACTATTAGCATGCTCCGTGGTTTAAAAGAAAAATATGAAGTTCACCATGGCGTGCGCATCACTGATGATGCTTTAACAGCTGCCGCTAAATTATCCGATCGTTATATTAGTGATCGTTTCTTGCCAGACAAAGCGGTAGACCTTATTGATGAAGCTACTTCATCTTTACGTATGGAAATTGATTCCATGCCAGATGAATTAGATCAATTAAAAAGAACCATCAAGCAATTAGAAATTAATAAAGCGGCCCTGCTTTCCAGAGATAAAAAAACACCCAAGCTGCGTTCTATTAGCCAAGAGTTGAGCGCTTTAAAAGAAAAAGCTAATCAATTAGAATTACACTGGAATAATGAAAAAAATATCATATCCCAAATCAGACAACACAAAAAAGATATTGATGAATTAAAAGTTAAAGCAGAAATTTCTCAACGCCAAGGTTCTGATTTGACTGAGGTAGCTAAAATTAAATATAGTCTTATTCCTGATCTTGAAACAAAAATTCAAGCCCGCCAAGAAGAATTAATTAAAATTCAGAAAAAAGGTCAACGCATTCTTAAGGAAGAGGTTGATGAAGAAGATGTGGCTAAAGTAGTGGCTCGCTGGACTGGTATTCCTGTTAATAAGATGTTAGCCGACGATTTACAAAAACTAGCCGATGCTGAAAATGAATTAAATAAAGAAGTAATTGGTCAAGAAGACGCTATCAATGCTGTGGCCAAGGCTATTCGTCGTTCCCGTGCCGGTATCAACGAAGAACAAAAGCCAATTGGATCATTTCTATTTATTGGACCGACTGGCGTTGGTAAAACCGAACTAGCCAAGGCTCTGGCTCGCTTCCTATTCAATGATGAAAATTCCTTGATCAGGCTTGATATGAGCGAATACATGGAAAAACATTCAGCCGCCAAGCTTATTGGCTCGCCTCCTGGATATATCGGTCATGACGAAGGCGGACAATTAACTGAAAAGGTAAGACGGCACCCATACAGTGTGCTTTTATTTGATGAAATTGAGAAAGCACACCCAGACATGTTTAATATGCTTTTGCAAATTTTAGATGATGGCCGCTTAACTGACTCCAAGGGTAGAGTGGTTAATTTTAAAAATACCGTTATTATCATGACTTCTAATCTTGGCAACGAAGTCATTAAACAATATTCCATTGGCTTTGATAACGAGAATGAAAAAATTAAAAAAGATCTGGCTCGAGGTAAGGAAATGAAAGAAAAAATTAATAAGATTCTAAAAGAACACTTTAAACTAGAATTTCTCAATCGTATTGATGAAGTTGTTCTTTTTAAAGGCTTGCAAATAAAAGATTTAGAGAAAATTGTTTCCTTAGAATTAAAGAAAGTAGAAAGCAGATTAAACGCCAAAAATATTGTTATGCGTATTGGACCAAAAATAAAAAAATTCTTAGCTACCCAAGGTTATGATGCTACTTATGGAGCTCGCCCCCTTAAACGTGTTATTCAAAGTCTTATCCTAGATGAATTATCCATGCAAATTATTGAAAATAAAATTCAGGAAGGCGATATAATTAAAATAGACACCACCAATAAAGACACCATCGCCATTACACAGCAAGAAGTAAAAACGAGAAAATAATCAACAAAAAACACGCTTAATATATTTAGTAAGCGTGTTTTTTGTATTTTTT
>JAFGTW010000017.1 GCA_016938835.1 Patescibacteria group bacterium | reverse complement strand
CGGTATATGTCAACATAGTTGAAGGGTCATCTTTAATTTTCTTAAACTGCAACCTTAATTTTTTTACTAATAGTAATCCTAGTATCAGCTGTAGGATTTAAATATACCACATGCCTAATTGGTAATTGCTTCACATTATTACTCCATCTACATGGATTTTTATCCTTGGCTTGTAACATTACTTTGTTTCTATTTTTAGCTATGCTTATATATTTTCCACTTCTCATCTCTTGTGGTGTAATAAAGTTTATTCCTGAATGTCTATGAGACGTATTGTAGCCATCTACAAATGATGCAAACCACTCTCTTGCTATTAGAATATTAGGGAATTTCCCAGGATAACTAGCACCATATTTAACTGTTTTAAAAAATGACTCAATAAATGGGTTATCATTACTAACTCTAGGTCTAGAGTAACTATTACATATTCCTAGATCGTAAAAAAGAGCCATTAGTGTAACACCTTTCATCGGACTCCCATTATCTGAATGCACAAAAACATTAGGTTCATTATTATCTAATAAAGCACACTTAAATAACTCCTGTGCTAATGAATCTTCCTCTCTATCATGTATCGCCCATTTAACAATGCTCCTATCCCAAATATCTATAATGACATATGCATAGTAAAAAATACCCCTTATATTAGATTTTAAATAAGTTATATCCCATGTCCAAACTTGGTTCGGTCCTGTGGCTTTTCTTTCTGGTGGTGGGTTTCGTTTATTTGTAGGACGTGAATTTCCACGATGATTAACGAGGCTATTTTTCCTTAAAACTCGATAGAACGTACTTTCACTAGCAATATAAATACCTTTATCAAGTAAATCAGCGAGTATTTTATATGGATTGGAATCCTTATATTCGTTACTACAGCAAATCTCTATTATTTGTTTTTCTTCTGATTCTGTTAATTTTTGTGGTATAGATTTAAATGAGCCTTTTCTTGAATCTATAATACTCCCAGCCTGCCAGCGATCAAATGTTGTTGTGGATATACCTATGCTTCTACAGGCAGACATGATACGAGAACCAGAACTAACAGCTTCATTAATTAGCTCAATGGCTAATTCTCGTTCCTCTCTTGAAATTAGTCTTCCTCTTTGTCCCCCCAAATAGCATCCGCTTTTTTTTTAAGGGTATAAAGTGCTGCCATTTCTGCAAGTGCAGCTTGGCTTCTTTTAAGATCTTTCTCAAGTCTTTTATTTTCTAATTGTAGCTTTTTTATAGCTTGTTTTTCAGTATCTTTTTTATCTTCTACCATGTCTCTCAATTCCTGTTCATATAGAGTAATATGTTCAGAGTGTAATCCTTTCTCGCGAAGCCAACGCCCAGCATCATTATCTGTTAAAGATTTAGATTCAATAACTAAACTTAGCTTTTCTTTTGCTGAGCGATTGCCACTATGAACCGTATTATTGGCTTTAAGTGTACCTTCTTTTACTTTTTTTAACCATCTTCTTAAAGTTGGTTCTGAAACTCCTGACTCTTGTGAAACTACTCTTATTGATTTGTTGGATGGTGGTAGAATCTTTTTAACTTGTGATTCTTTAAACCCTATACTGTATCTCATATTGAACATCTCCTAAAATATTGACTGTTCAACTATCCTGACACATAAGG
>JAFGTW010000016.1 GCA_016938835.1 Patescibacteria group bacterium | reverse complement strand
TGGCTCTCGGTTTAAAATTATCTGTGCCGGAGTTTAAGGCTAGAAAATTAGGCAGTAGAAATGATTTTAAGGATAAAAGTTTAATCTTTATTAGCCGTAAGACCAAATTATTTAAACAAGCTAAGGTTTATAGATCTTTTGAATTTAAATTTGAAGTCGGTGGACGATATTTGATTAGTGGGGCGGTGCGTTCGGGGCGTAGCATGTTGGCACGTTTATTTAGTGGTGAAGCTGTCTATGGACGGCGAGCCTGGATTATAAAAAGTAAAAGAAAGCGTTATTTTTATAACGAATTTTTTGATAAATATGGGAACTTTTATTACCTTAATCCATTTTTTACTAGTGCGCGATCTCTCCTTGAGACGGTTTTAGGTAAAGAAAAAACAGCTATCTCTGAAGAAGAATTTATCAGAATGTCAGGGTTAGTAAATGAACATAAGATTTTGCGTGATATTTTTTCAGTTAAAGAGGATTGGCGTTTGCGAGCCGATAAGTTTTTAGTTAACAGTAAAAATATTTTACTTATTCAAGTTATATACTGCCTGATTAATCAACCATATTTAGTGGTTGTTGATAATTTTTGGTTGGATCGCGAAGATTTAGAAATAAATGAGCTTTTATTGCTTTTGGAGAAACTTTTGCCAGCAAGCATTATTATTGTTTGTTCGGATAGAAATAACAAGCTGTTTAACTATGAGCAGATTTATGAAATTTAAAAGAAGAAAGTGGTCTTATATTTTGCGGTCTTATATCGTTTGGTTTTTGGTTTTTTTATTTGGTCTTTTTATTTTAGCTAAAATTTCTGGGTTTAGCGCTAGATTAATAGAGGATTGGTTGATTATTAAGAGTAAACCAGCAGAAATTGTGAATATTACCAAACCAGTGGAAACCGATATTATTTTTAATGATGAGATGGGCAGTGAAGTATTTTCTGAGCGTATAATTTCTGAAATTGATCAGGCGAAGAAAAGCTTAGAAATTGCTATGTATACTTTTAGTTCTGAGAAATTAAAGCAAGCTGTTTATCGTGCTGCTGCTCGGGGATTAAGTGTTACGATTATTAACGATTGGCACAAGCATGATAGTCATGAATTGTTTTTTGCTGATGCGCCTACTTCAATTGTGCGTTTGGAGCTAGGCTCTGATAGCGGTGGTAAAACAGTTTTAATGCATCATAAATTTGCCTTGATTGACAGAGGGGAGCTGGGACAAAAATTAATTTTTGGTTCTTATAACTGGACTGAGTTACAAGAAAAATACGACCCCAGCTTTATTTTAATAAGTGGCAATGAGGCATTAATAGCGAGTTTTGGTCGGGATTTTGATCGAATGTCTAGTGGTTTTGCTGGTATTAAAAAATTAGACAATCCTAATTATCATCCTTGGGATTTGTCTCTAAAATCGGGAGATAATAATTATGAAGTTTGGTTTAGTCCTGGTCGCTATGGTGACAATATTGCAGCTCGCTTAGATTCATTGATAAATAATGCCCAAGAAAGTCTTGAGATTATGATTTGGGACTTTACTGATAAAGACTTGGCGATTGACTTAATAAGACAAGCGCGAGCAGGTATAAAAATTAGTCTCATTACTGATACTTGGAATTTTAATAATCAAAATTCCGTATTTCAATATTTATTAGAGGCAAAAAATCGCTATAATTTAGATAATTTTGAATTAATCGTAGATAGTGGTAATGGAAATTTAATTAATAATATAAAAGAAGAAGAAGGTCTTGATGTAAAATTTGACCCTTTTCTTCATTATCATGTGCTCATTGCCGATCACACGCAAGTTCTTTTTGGAACTAATAATTGGAGTAGGGCGGGAACATATTATAACGATGAGTCGATTATGATTAGCAATGATAAAAAAATATTGGAACGTTTTCAGACAGCGTTTGAGCGTCAGTATCATAATAATATATCTAGGTAATAATTGTTGTTTTTTTGTGTAAAAATGCTATAATAATTATATTAATAAATAATTTTAAATTTATGATTGGAGGTCTTAAAGAATATTTTTCTACCCATGGACGTAGTTTATGGTTGGCGGCAGGTATATTTTTTCTGCTAGTAGTAGTTGCCGTTGGTCCTTTGGTGTATCAGGTAATGGCTGATTTAAGCTCTGAAGAAGCGCAAGCTATTCAGCTTAGGAATTTAGCTATTAGTGAGGCTATAATTAATAATGATTATGAGACTTGGAATTCTTTAGTTAATGATAAAAATTTGAAATCTGAGATTACTGCGGATAATTTTTCTATTTTTTCTCAAGCTTATATTCTTCTAGAACAAGGGGAAGTTGAAGCTGCTGATATTTTAAAAAAACAAGCTAATTTAAAACAAACTTATCAGGTTGCTGTCGTAAAGTCAGCTCTAATTACTTCAGCGCTTGAAAGAGTGGACTATAATACTTGGCGTGCCACTGTTGGCGCTAACTATTCTCCTGAAGTTAATATAGATAATTTTGCAAGTTACGCCGAAATTGTCATCAAGGCTAATAGTGGACGTGTAAATAATGCAAGTAAAATGCTCGTTGATTTAGGAATTAAGCAATCTTTTGATTATACTTCAAGTCATTAATTAATTTTTTGCAGTGTATAATTTTATGTTTAAGAAAAAAAACATTGTTGTATTTTTAGTTCTTATTTTTATTATCGTTTTTTTTCTTATTTATGTTTTGCTATTAAAGCCGGATAATGAGACGTCTATTGATAATATGCAGTTAGCAAAAGAAATGACTTTAATGCAAACTAAGTCTACTAGTACTGCGAGTGTGATTGTGCCCGGAGCTGATTTAATAGATGAACAACAACAAGTTGTTTCAGAAATGGGAACTGTTGTTCAGAGCTCAGTGATGCCTAATTCTCCAGACGCACCTAAGGTAGTTATTGTAAATAAGAAAAAAATTAGCGAAGAAGTTGTGCTAATTAATATTTTTGATAATAAATTTGTTCCGAATAATTTTACTGTCTCTGCTAACGCTCCTGTATCTTTAGCTTTTAGTTCTGGTGATAAAAAGACTCATATTATTTCTTTCCGCAAGGAAGCTATGGCGGCCGTTTCTTTTGGTATTTCTGCTGGGCAGACTAAGGCTATGACTTTTAATGCTCCTGAAGAGCCTGGCGAGTATGAATTCTTTTGTAGTGTTCCCGGACACGGTGAAACTGGCATCATGTATGTCAAATAAATAAGGTTATATTATAAAATTATTTTTAGTTTAGGGAACTAAGTTATTATTTTTTATTTTATTTTCTCACTAAAAAACAAGATTAAATATCTTGTTTTTGTTATATATAATAAGTCACTTTTTTGTTTTAGGCTCATTTTTATGAACGTATTTTGGCATACTGGTTGAAAAACCGTCATACGTGTTTGCACATTATCTGTTATTATTGACAATAGCAAATAAATATTGTATTATGTTAATAATTAAGTTCTACATTAACAAAAGCTAAAAAAAATGAAAGTAAAAAATAATTTTTCAGATTTAGCCTATATAATTGGAGGATTAATTTCGGTTATTGGCGCCATTATTTTAATTTTGTCCGTGATATTTGAACAACTAATTTGTAGTAGTAGTCAATATCTTGACTATTTTGTTTGGATTGGAAGCTTATTATTCATGCTACCAGTTTTTATGCTCCAACTTATCGTGCCATTAGGGATGATAATAAAAGAAGATGTCCCTATGCATATTAGAATTGTTTTATATGTTATATTATATCTTCTAATATTCCCCTTTGCTAATTTTTGGATAATATTAACAGTTGATAAGATGTTTCATTTTTTACTAAACATAAATGAAATAATCCATAAATGTGACGCGGAATTAATACGATGGCTAGTACATAGCAAGATATCTAATATAATGATTATAATTTATCTTGTCATGAATGGTGCGGGACTGTTATTAAGTATAATTTTTACAAAAAAAATAAGGACTTCTCAATGAGGTTCTTTTTCTTTTAAATAAAAATTACTTCATTTAGATTTTTTAGAAAATTTGTTGTCAAATATCATTTGAAAACTATTTTTTTATTGAAGATTGATTTTTATACCAATAAAAATAAGATTATTAATGAGACAACAAAATTCATTTTTTGCTCTTTAATAATATGCCTCATAAGTAGTTTTCCAGTACCCCTTTTGCATATATCAGGATTATTGGATTTCGTTTGTTTATTTTTATTATAATTTTTTAGTTTAAAATGTTATTTTTTGCTATAATTTTAAATATGAAGGTAAAAATAGAAAAAACTTGGAAAGAACAATTACAAGCTGAATTTGAAAAAGAATATTTTCAATCTTTGCGTGATTTTGTAAGAAGGGAATATCAAACTAAGACTGTTTATCCTCGTCCAGAAAATATTTTTAAAGCTTTTAATCTTTGCCCTTTTGATAAGACAAAAGTTGTTATTCTTGGACAAGACCCTTATCATGAACTCGGACAGGCACATGGTTTGGCTTTTTCAGTGAGAAATGGTGTCGCAGCGCCACCATCCCTAGTTAATATTTTTAAAGAGCTAGAAGCAGATATTGGGGGTAATAAAACTAGGAGTACTGATTTGAGTTCTTGGGCTGAGCAGGGAGTATTATTATTAAATGCTACTTTAACGGTGGTAGCTGGCTCGGCTGGATCTCATCAGCGTTATGGCTGGGAACAATTTACTGATAGTATCATAAAATTGTTGTCTGAAAAAAAGAATAATTTAGTTTTTATTCTTTGGGGCGCTTATGCTGGAAGTAAGGCGGATTTAATTGATCAGTCGCGTCACCTAATTTTAAAATCTCCTCATCCCTCTCCTTTGTCGTCTTATAGAGGTTTTTTTGGTTGTCGGCATTTTAGTAAAAGTAATACTTATCTTAAAAATCATGGAATAACAGAAATAGATTGGTCCAAATAGTATTAGTTAAATTTGACTATTTTTAAAAAAACAGTTATTATCAGGCAAGAGGGCAAAATTACGCCGCAAGCGTAATTTTTGCTTTTAAAGACTAAATAATCATTAATTATCTATGGAAATTAGAAATATCGCTATTATTGCTCACGTTGATCACGGTAAGACGACCTTAACTGATGCTTTGATGCGCCAAACCGGCATGTCCGGTGATGAAGTTAGCATGGATAGTAACGCCTTAGAACAGGAACGGGGTATTACTATTTATTCTAAAAATACCTCTGTTTTTTATAAAGAGGGGAAAATTAATATCGTTGATACTCCTGGTCACGCTGATTTTAGCTCTGAGGTTGAGCGTATCTTGCGTTCTATTGATTGCGTTTTGTTGTTAGTTGATGCCCAAGAAGGGCCAATGCCACAGACAAAGTTTGTTTTAAAAAAATCATTAGAATTAGGCTTAAAGCCAATTGTGGTTATTAATAAGATTGATAAGCCGGCTGCTCAACCAAAAGAAGTTGTAGAAATGGTTTATGAATTATTCTTAGATTTGGGTGCTAATGATGAACAATTAGAGTTTCCAGTTATTTATGCTGCTTCAAAACAGGGCTATGCCAAGAGAGAGTTGAGCGATGAGTCTGATAATTTAACTCCATTGCTTGATTTAATTTTAGAACATGTAAAGCCGGCCTCTTCACCAGAGGCAAGTGATAAGCCTTTATTGGCGCAACCTTTTAATCTTGCTTATGATAATTTCTTAGGACGCTGTGCCGTTTGTCGTATTTATCAGGGTAAAATTAAGACTGCTCAAAACGTATTCGTAGAAACTTTAGATGGCGATACTCGTCCTCGTAAGATTACCAAGCTCTTTACCTTTAAAGGTATCGGCCGCGAAGAGGTCCAAGAAGCTGAAGCTGGCGATATTGTTATGGTGGCTGGTCTACCTAATATTTATATTGGTGAGACTATTGCTGAGGCAGCTGATCAATCCGCTTTACCAGCGATTAAAATTGATGAACCAACTATTTCCTTAAACTTCTTAGTTAATAATTCACCTTTTGCTGGTAAGGAAGGGAAGTTTGTGACCAATCGTCAGTTAAAAGAGCGTTTAGAAAAGGAATTGGAAATTAACGTTGGCCTAAAGATTGATTTCTCGGAGACTAGCTATTATAAAGTTTTTGGTCGCGGTGAATTACACATTGCTATCTTATTAGAAAATCTGCGCCGTGAGGGTTATGAGCTTCAAGTTTCTCAGCCACAAGTGATTGTTAAGGAAATTGATGGTGTTAAGTCAGAACCATTTGAAGAAGTGACTATTGATGTTCCTGAAGCACTTTCTGGTGTAGTTATTGAAAAGATGTCCAAGCGTAAGGGTAGAATGTCTGATTTTAAGACTCAGAATGGACAATCTCGCATCACCTTTGATATTCCGACTCGTGGTTTATTGGGTTATCGTAATGAATTTGTGGTTGATACTAAGGGCGAGGGAATTTTATGTGCTCAAGTTTCAGGATTTAAACCTTATGCTGGTGAAATTGAAAAGAGCGAGCTGGGCTCGATGGTGTCTATGATTAGCGGTAAAGCCTTAGCCTTTGCTCTCTGGAATTTACAAGAACGTGGCGTTTTATATATAAGTCCCAATACTCAGGTATATGAGGGCATGGTTATCGGCAATGTGTCTAAAGGTAATGACTTAACTGTTAATCCAATTAAAGGCAAACAGTTAACTAACGTGCGTGCTTCTGGTTCTGATGAGGCAATTCAACTAACTCCACCAATGCCTTTAACGATTGAGACTGGCTTAGGCATGATGAATGCTGATGAATATTTAGAAATAACCCCAGAAAACATTCGTTTACGTAAACAGTATTTAACAGAAATTGATCGCCAAAGAGCTAAAAGGGCAGAAGTAAAATAAATTGTATATTTTTAGATAATAATTAAGACTTCAATAATGGAGTCTTTTTTGTTGCCTAATATGCTATAATAAGGGGTATAGACTCCTTAATTAGCAAAATTTCTATGTTTAATCGTCTGTTTTTACAGATTAAAAAAATTACCCCCCTAAAATATCAGTGGATATTAGAACACGACGGTTTCCGTCGTTATTTTGCTAACACCGGTTGGATGTTCGCTGGACAGATGGTGGTTTTAGCTACTTCTTTTTTTATTGGAGCTTGGCTAGCTCGTTATTTGGGGCCAACTAATTACGGCATAATTAATTATGCTCTGGCTTTTTCCGGTTTGTTTTCTTTTGTGGCTAGCCTCGGTGTGGACGCTATTTTAGTAAGAGAGCTTGTTAAAACTCCAGAAAAAAGAGATGTACTGATGGGTACGAGCTTTGCGATGAAGTTAATTGGAGGATTGATTGCCTTGGTCTTGGTGACGGTAGCCGCCTTTTCCTTTGAAGCTTCAAGTTTAAATCGTTTATTGATTATTGTTTTTTCCTTTGGTTTTATTGTACAGGCTTTTAATGTTATCTCTTCATTTTTTCAAGCCCGAGTAGAAGCAAAATATAATAGTCGAGTACAGATTATTGCTAATTTAATTTCGGCCGCTTTAAAAATTATCTTTATTTTAAGTAGATTAAGTCTAATTTACTTAATGATTATTTTTATGGCCGATATTATCTGGCAATCCATATTATGGTGGCAGAGCTATCGGCAACAGGGATTTAAGGCGAGCCAATGGCGTTTTAGTAAATATTTGGCTAGTAAAATTTGGTCAGGCTCCAGTTTATTGATGTTATCATCGGCTGCTGCTTATATTATTTATCGTGTAGATCAAGTCATGATTGGTAATATTTTAAACGAGGCGGCCGTTGGTATTTATGCCGTTGCCACTAAATGTGTTGAAGTTTGGTATTTTATCCCGGTTATTATAAGCGCCTCATTGTTGCCAGCTATTATTAATGCTAATAAAAGTGATAAGAATAATTATTGCACTCGTTTGAAGCATTTATATGTGTTGATGTTGATATTAGCGACTATGATTGCTTTAGCGACTACGATTTTTGCTCAATCTCTTGTATTTTGGATTTTTGGTCAAGAATATTTACAATCAGTAGCGATTTTGCAAATCTATACTTGGTCAAGCGTCGGTCTATTTTTAGCTTTAGCCATGAATCAGTCTTTATTGACGGAGAATAAGTTGAAGACCATTTTCTTTTCCAATCTTGGTGCGATGATAATCAATGTCATTTTAAATTTGTATCTGATTAAACATATTGGGCTTAATGGCGCTGCCTGGGCCACGCTTATCACTTATTCTTTACTGCCTTTATTTATGTGGACTGGAAAGAGCAATAAACAGAAAAAAATAAAATAGTATTATGCGTATATTGACTATTGTTTTTAATTTAAATAAAGGGGGAACACAGAGAGCCGCTCAGATTTTTGCGGAAGCTTATAAAAAACTTGGGCATGATTCACGTATTTTAACTTTGTATGGTTTAGGTTCCAGGTTTGAAGAGATAAAGGATGATTTTAAAATATGGCAGGGTGTAGGTGATAGTAATTTAAAAGAAATAAAGGAATGGAATCCCGAAGTTATTCATATTCACTCTCATGGACCAAAAGCAGAAGATATATCAAGGTTATTTGATTTTTTACCAATAGACAAAATAAAAATTATTGAACAAAATGTATTTTCTAAGCCATCTCCTTGGATGGATAGAGTTGATATTAGTTTTCAATTAAGTGATTGGGCTTATTGGCTCTATATGTTAAGAGGCGGAGACATGACTCGTGCGACGATCATCCCTTATCCGATAATAAGCGATAGATTTACTAATCGGGAGACTGCTCTAGTTAGCGCTTTTAAGGTTAAGTATAATATACCAGAGGAAGCTTTTGTGATTGGACGTATAGGACAGTCAGAGGTAGGCAAATGGTCATTGATGCTAATTGATATTTTTAATCGTTTGGCTAAAAAATACACTAATTTATATTTAGTTGTCGTCAATCCTCCGGCTAATATTGTGCAAGCAATTTCTAGGTCAAATTATAAAAACCGCATTAGGCATATAGAAAAAATTAATGGTGACGAAAATCTTTCGATTGCTTATTCATCCTTTGACCTTATGCTCCATATTGCTGAAATGGGAGAGAGTTTTGGTTATGCCCTCGTGGAATCTATCTTATGTGGCACGCCAGTGGTGGCTTTAAGTACTCCTTGGGGAGATAATAGTCAGGGCGAGGTTGTTTTTAATGGAGTCGGTGGATATGTAGCCAATAGTCGCAAGGCTTTGATTCAGACAGTGGCGAAGTATATTAATAGGGAGATTATTCATGAGGCCGATATTGCTCGTCAAAATATTATTAAACGTTATGATTATTTGTTAGTAACACAAAAAGCTTTGGATAGTTTAAAGACAGAGCGTAAAATGGATAAGCAAGAACTAAATGTTAAGATTATTAATATTTTAAAAAACACAGTAGATAAAACAAAGATGCTGACGGTTTTCTTAATTAAAATGAATTGTTTGCTTTGTCGTAAATTAACGGCTTATCAATATCACTGGCCAACATTATTTAGAACTTTAGTTAGAAAAATTAGTCAGAAAATATATGTCCGTAAAAATTAGTGTCATCATTGTTACCTATAACCGAGCTAATTTATTGGCGGCGGCGATTGATAGTGTTTTAGCTCAAACTTTTAGAGATTTTGAGTTGTTTGTTGTTGATGACTGCTCCACTGATAATACAGGCGAACTGATGAAGAAATATTTAATTGATGAAAGAGTTAAGTATTTTAAGATCCCTAAACAAAAATCAATCGCAGCGGTACGAAATTTTATCTGGCCTCATGTACATGGTAAATATGTGGCCATTCTTGATAGCGATGATATTTGGGTCGATCAGAACAAGCTGCAAAAACAGTATGATTTTTTAGAAGAGAATCACGATGTGCTTTTATTGGGTGGAGCTGCTATTCAAATAAATGAGAATGGTGATGAGGTGGGGAGAATTCAGAAGCCTTTAACGGACGCAGAAATAAAAAAAGAGTTTTTTGTAAAAAACCCGTTTTTTCACTCCAGTGTTATGTATCGCTTAGACTCGATTCAGCCCCCACTAGTCTATGACAATAATATTAGTTTTGGTGAAGATTGGGATTTGTGGATGCGTTTAGGGGAGACGGGGCGCTTATGTAATTTGCCCGACTATTTAATTAAATACAGAGTTCATAGCGACAATGAAACTAAGAAGCATAGTTTACAAGCAGTCATTGATGTGTTGCGAGTGATAAAGAAGTATCGTCGTCGTTATAATCAAGATAGAAGTATCTATTGGCAAAAAATATGGAGTAAAATCAAAGAGTATATTGGATAAGAAAGGTTAGATTTTAATTTTTCTAGCTCTATTACCGCCCTTAAACCAAGAAAAAATATTAATCAAACGATGACCACCTTTAATTATTTGGTATAAACGAAAAGGTGAATATAGTAAGTAAAATAAAATGTAGCCGTAAATTTTTAATTTTGGAAAGTGTTTTTTTAATATTAATGTGTAAGCAAAGGCTAGATTTTCTAGGACAAAGGCGCTACTACGACTAGTGGCAATGTCGTCAATATTATGCCAAGCGCGGGCTTCAGCGCAGTAAAGACAATTTATACCCGCCTGTTTACTTCTGAGGCAATAATCCAAATCTTCACCGTAAAAGAAAAATTTTTCATCAAATAATCCCAGCCGTTGGATTATTTTTTTTGGTATTAAGAGAACGCAGCCAGAGAGAAAGTCCGCTGTTTGTGTCCCTTGGGAAGAGTAGTGCTTATTTTTAAAAGGATTGATAATATTCATCCTTAGCTGGGAAAAAAACCCGCCCGCTTGCCAAATGACATCTGGCTTGTTTTTATAACATATGGCCGGACCAGCTAAAGCTTCACCCCGACTTTCTTTTATTAGTTTAGCTAAGCAGTTTGGCGCAAGTTCGGCGTCGTTGTTAACTAATAAAAAATAGTCGCTATCTGCCCGAGTGAATTCTATACCTTGATTAACTCCTCTAGCAAAGCCAAGGTTTGTTGGGTTAAAAATATAGCTGTATTGGGGAAATTTTTTCTTTAATTTATGGGTATTATCGTCTTGTGATCCGTTATCTATAATTAAAATATCTAATTTTTGTTCTTGGTTTAAAATTTGTTTTTTTAAAGACAGAATGCAGTTAAATACATCTTGATAATTTTTATAGTTTAAAATTATGGCTGTAATTTTTTCTGTTTTTTTTATTTCATTCATAATCTTTCAGTTTAGTTGGATGGTAATATTTTTTTAATGCGTATTTGCAATAAATTTTTATATTTTGAATGATGATATTTTTTAATAAAATAATATAATCAACAAGAGTTATGTTACCGGGGCTGATATACTCTTTAAAATGTTCTTGGTTTTTTTGGAGATAGAGAGGGAAAGATTTGTCTATTTTTATACTGGCATACCTTTTGCCTCGACTGCGTAAAAAAATATCTTTTCCACTTTTTACTCTTTCATTAATAATCTTAATATCGTTATATTCTTTGCGATTATATTCTTGATGGGCAAAAGCTTTGATCTTTTCAGAAATTTTTGATGTGCCGCCTAAATATGAAAAATGCCAACCGCCATTATGTATTATTTTACCGTTGTAAAATCTTACTTTTTGTGGACTATTGCCCAATTCATTTAATTCTTTAAAGCTTAGCATCTTAGTAGGGGTGTCGGCCCAGAGAGGGGAGTGTAAATCAATATTATTTAAATAATAATAAAACATTCTTTGTTTGAGTGTTTTAATGCCTTGTTTATCTTTAAACTTTTGGATGGTAATTGGATTAGGAATTTCATCAACATCCGATATTAAAATTATATCTTCAGGTTTACAATTATTTAATCCTTGCATGATGCAGTTTCGTTGATGTTTTTCGAATGTCCAAGAATTAATATATTCTGGAAATTCATTCACAATAATATGGATTATTTTGTCGGCATATTGATGAAAACGAGCTTGATTATTTTGATAATAAAGCTCCTTGTCTTTATTAGAATGCGTTTTACTGGCCTCTACCAAGACAAATTTATCAACAACATTATTTAATGTTTGTAGGCGCAGTTCTAATAAATCTAATTCATTGAAAAATGTGAAACAATCGTAAATCATGTTTTTCTCTAAATAGCTAATCTAATTAAGCCAATGCCGCAGCCAGTCTGGTCAGCATTAGGTCGTATGAATTCTTGGTGTTCGTAATTATCTTTAATTTCTTGCCAAAATTTCTGTGTGCCGAATGAAGAGTCTAATCTATTATCAACAATGTCATGAAAGGCAATTATTCCCCCCGGTCTTACAAAATGATGATAATTATCAAAGTCAGCTTTGACGCCGTTATAGCTATGATCGCCGTCAATAAATAAGAAATCAAGCAGCTCTCCGTTTAGAAGATTGGCTATTTTTTGATGTGCTTTTGGCTTGTGTGAGTCGGTGCGTAGTAAGTGTATACTTTGTTTTTGACTCGCGAAGGCACGCAGTAAGGGTAGACGATAACTTAGGTAACCAGCGCCGTAACGGCCGAAGGGTAAATCCAGGCTAATAATTTTTGCATCTTCAGCGGCTACGCGAGCAAAAATAAATAGAGTACCGCCTGTAGCGGTGCCAATCTCAAGTAAACGTCGTGGAGGATTTTTTTGTAATTCTGTTGCTAGACCAATAATTTCACTTTTTATTTGTGATGGACGAAAATTTATATTAAATCCACGTAATTTTGGCCCAACTAAAAATTCTTCTGTCCATTGATATGATTTTTCTGGAGAGTCCGCTTTTTCTCTGCTGGCTATGATTTTTTTTAGTGCTTGTGGCGCTAATAAGGAAAAATAAGTTTTTCCTAAAATAACTTTAAATATATTTTTTATTCTTTGCATCATCATAGCGAGGAATTATTATTTTAAACATAGACGAACATCTTGGCTTATCTAGGTGGTATGAAAATATTTAATCTACCTCCCCCTTCTCCCTAAAACAGTGGCTACTGTCTTTAGAATAATAGAGAAATCTAAATAAACTGACCTGTGTTTGATATAATACAAATCGTTTTGTAATTTTTTCATGGTATCTTCTGGGGTGGCGGAGTGATATTCGCCAGAAATCTGATCCCAGCCGCTTATGCCTGGCTTAATTAAAAGTCGAGTGGTGTAGAAGGGAATGATTGCTTCTAATTTCTCAGATAATTCTGGTCTTTCTGGGCGAGGACCAATAAAACTCATCTGTCCTTTAAGAATATTAATTAATTGAGGTATTTCATCAAGGCGAGTTGAACGTAGTAATTTGCCCACCAAAGTAACGCGCTTATCATTAACGGCGGTGATAGCGCCATCATTGTCATGCACACGCATAGTGCGAAACTTATATAACTTGAATAGACGTCCATTCTTGCCTACGCGCATTTGGGTGAAAAAAATTGGTCCAGCACTATTTAATTTAATTAAGATGGAAATTATAATCCAAAAAGGCAGACTAATGAGAAAAAAGATACTAGCCAGAATATAATCAAAACTTTTTTTAGCAAAGTCAAAGTAATTTTTTTCTCCTTCAGCCAAGTTTTCTAAAAACCAGTTTTGATTAATATTTTCTACTGGCACCTTGCCGTTTACTTGTTCATAGAAATCTGTAAAGGAAATAAAACTAACTTGATGACGTAAGAGACTAAAGAGTGTTTGACGTAAAGCAGTGTTAGCATTAAAATCATCAGCTAAAATAATTGTGCGAATATTTTTTTCAATAATTCTTTGTTGTAGTTCTTGTAGTTCATTTATATCTTTAAAAATAAGGGCGGTCTGATAACCAAGACCGGGACGTTTTTGCATATCAGCAACTAGTTCTTGTACATGTTCGTTATAGCCAATAATGGCGAGATTATTTTGCCAAGGGGATGATTTAAGGAGTAGGTAAGATAGGCGGCGCCAAATTAAAAAGCCAATAAGAGAGAATAAGGCAAATATAGCCAGATTTGTTTTTGGAGCAATATCTACTAGTGGATAGATATAAAAATAGACGACAGCAAGCAGGGAGGCGGAGATTACACTACTAAGAGTACGACGGATAAAATTGTGCACGGAGGCCATTTGCCTGAGGTTATAGAGATTATTTATATAGAAAACGATAATAAAGATAATGAAAACGCCGATAAAATAGTGCCAATGGGCTTGCCAGTGAGGACTAATGCCATTGATGCCATCAATCAGACGATAACGCACAAAAAGCGTTAGGGCGAGGGCGATATGGAGGACAAAAATGTCACCGATTAGAAAAAATAGTTTTTTGAAGGCTTGATTCATATATTTTATGACTAAATCATATCAATAATTAGCAATAAAATCAATGTAAAAATATGAGTGTAGGGAAGTATGATAATTTCTTAGATTAGGGCTAGCCATTGACATCATTATAAAAATGTGCTATAATTCAGCTATGTTAAAAGTCTTAATTAATAGACAATATTATGCTTAAATTAAACAAAAAACTACATATTTATGGTCTAGGAAGCTTAATTTTTCTGCTTTTTGGTCTTTTTTTATTTATTCCTAGCCAAGCCTTCGCTCTAAGTGTGGATGTGAATCAGGTAAAAGTGCCAGGGAACCCGGCTGTTTATTACCTAAATCACAACACCCATCAGCGTAAAGTTTATATTAATGCGGCCGTATTTTTAGATTATGGCAATGACTGGGGTCAGATTAAGGTGATTAGTCCAGAGGAACTAGTTCAATGGCCTGAGACTCGTTTGATTAAAACGGCAGACAGCGATGATTTATATTATATTAATGATGGTAAAAAGGTTTTGATGCGTAATTTACAAGATATTATTAATTATCACTTAGAAAATGTTCTGCCTATCACTGTTAGTGAGTTTGAATTATCTCAATATCAAGATGAAAGCTCATATCAAGAGGCCGGTTTAGAGAAAAATAGCGGTTTAAAGGTAAGCCAAGATTTAAATTTAGATCAGTCCAGTCCTAATTATAGCCTAGTTCCAAACACTAGCGATAACCAAGTAATGACTTTATATTTAACTGCTGAAACGGAAACTCTAATTTTTAATAGCATTAGTTTTCAAATTGGTGGAATTTATAGTGCTGATTTAATTAAGGGGGCTTATTTGGTTAATACGAGTAATAATAAAAGAATTGAAAGTAGCAGCAGTTTTAATAGCGATCGTCAGTTAACCATTCGCTTTAATCCAAATGATTTTATTATTCCTGCTGGTAATACGATGGCAGTTAGAGTGATGCTTGATCTTAATCAGATGGCTAATACTAGCAATCAAACCATACAACTTAAATTACTCAGTGCTGAGGCCATTAATGCCAACTTAAGTGCTATTGGGCAATTTCCTTTAATTGGACGTCAATTTACTTTGTTTGATGCTGGTGATATTTTAGCTCAGGTGCAAGTTAATGAACAAAGTTTAGGTACTAGTGCTAATCAGCAAAATATGGGCCGTTTCTTGATTTCAGAAAAGAGTGGCAATGAAGATGTTTATATTAAGGAGATGATCTTTAGAGATTATGGCTCTGTTACTAAAAATGACTTGAATAATTTTAAATTAAAAAAAGATAATCAAATTATTTCTAGTGCGCCGACCATGGAGGGAAACTTAATTATTTTTGATATTGCTTATTTGCGGTTACCAGCTAACGGAGATCTTAATTTGACTGTATCTGGTAATTTAAGTACTGATTATACCAGCGGACGTAGTGTTAATTTAGATTTGATGAGAATAAAGGCTGTCGGTAAGACTTACGGTCTATCATTAAATGCAGTGATAAACAATATTAACGAAAATTTTAATTTGGGATAATCCCTAAAAACAGGCTTTTAAGCCTGTTTTTTGTTTGGCTGAGACCAAAGTCTATGCTATAATAATTTAATCAGTTTAAAATATTCATTCATCATTATGAAAAAAAATAAATTATATTTTACTTTCATTTTACCGCTAATCGCTATCGCTATTTTTGCTTTTTTTGTCCCTGCTCAAGCAGCGGTTTGCACGGAGGATACGCAGTTAGACGTGGTTGCCCGTGATCCCAGCGGCACTTATATCCCTGGCGTTAAAGTCGAATTATATTATCAGACAATTGATGCTAATGGTGACACAAAACCTGGTAATCGTATAACTTCAGCTACGGTAAATAGCAATACTGGTATTGCTTCCTTAAAATTTAGAAATAGTAATGCTTTAAGTGAGACTTATGCTTTGCGCTTGCAGGCCATAGCTAAAGACTTCACTAGTTATTGGTATTATAATATTGAACTTGTTTGTGGTGAAACCAAAAGCTTAGAGAAAACCTTGAGTGGAATTAATTTTGTGCTTAGAGATTATAATGGCGGTTTATTATATAACACCAAGTTTAATGTTTATACTCAGCAATATGATGCTGACGGTAATCCAGTTAAACAGACTAAAGACTTAGTGGCTTCTTTGGATAGCGATAATATTGGTTCGGCTAGAATATATGTGCCACAGGGTAGTGTGCGCGGTCTTGATGGCAGTCGCGGTGATTATTATGTATTGGAAATGACTCGTGATCGTACAAAATTTACACAATATGACATCCGTGCTGTTGATGGTTTAATGACTAATGTCGAATATTATTCTAGTGCGGTTAAAGTAATCTTACGTACAGCTCTTGGCTCTTTATTTCCTGGAAATACTAAAGTTCAGGTGTATGAACAAACAGTTGATAATGATAATAATAGTATCCAAGGGTCACAAGTGGGAGAATTTCAAATAAATGATGATGGTTATGGTATTTTTGAATATCCAGCTGGTCTTTATGTATTAGGCATAAAAGATGATAGTGGCCAGTATGATTATCTTTGGGACGTAGAAATTAACGAGGGACAGTTAAATGAATATAACTGGCAAGTTGGCACTAGTTGGCAGGCTGGGGAAGGAGCTTGTCAAGACAATTCTAAGCTTACTATTAATCTACTTAGTACTAATGGAGAGCCCTTAAGCGCTTTTAAATATGAAGTCTATGAGCAAGATGCTGATGTTTTTGGTCGGCCAATTCCTGGTAAAAAAATAAAAAGTGGCAGCACTAATTCTGCCGGAAAGGCGGAATTAAGTTTTAAACCAGATCCTCGTAAAAGTTATGTGATGAAGGTTTATGATAAAAAAACTGATGCTGGTGAATTTTGGTTTTTTGATGCTACTCGCTTTACTTGCGGTTATGATCGGGTTATCACTAAGAGCTTGCCTTATTTGCGGATTATTTTAAGGGACGGACAGGGAAATTTAAAAACAAATGCTTCTTTTTCTCTTTATGAACAAAGCTTTGATGTAGATAATAATCCTATTAAGGCGCCTAATAAATTAATAGCTAATATGAAGACTGGTAACGATGGTTCAGCTATTATGTATGTAGCCCCGGCTCATTCTTTTGATCAGAATCGTCGTGGTCTGTATGTGCTTTCTGCTACAGTTGGCAAAACTTCTTTTGATGCGTATAATATTGCGGTTACTGCCGATAAAAATTCAACTTTTGAATATGTATTCAGTGATCTTTTGTTAAACGTTAAATCAGCTGCTGGACAGGCTTTGGGTAAAAAGAATGTTAAATTATACAATCAGGTGAAAAATGGTTTAACTTATTCTTTGGGCAATGAATTAAGTAGCGCCAGCACTGATAGCTCAGGAGTATTACATCTTGAATATCCAGCTGGTACTTATGCTTTGGTGATTGAAGATGATTATAAACAAAAGAATATATTTTGGGATGTTGTTATTAGAGATGGACAGAGTAATCAAGCAACCCTAAGTGCCGGTTTAATTAGAACAGCCTTGTCCAGTTCTCTTGGTGATGTTACTTCTTTGGGTAGTAGTTTGCAAGTTTATTCTCTCTATGAAAGTAACGGCGGTTTCTATAAAGATAAGGAAGTGGGCACAATTAAACTTTCTAGTAGCAAGCAGGGCGAGGCTATGCTAGCGGAGGGTCCTTATTTAATTTCTTATACTGATAAAGCAAAAGTAGAATATGGTTTGGCTGTTTGGGTACAAAATGGTCAAGTTCAGACTCTTAAAATTAAAGTTGAGAAAACTCAACAAATCAGTGTTGGTCAAAAATTCTCTTTAACTAAACCAGCCGTTGTAAATGTTACTCAAAGCACTTCTTCCGCTTCTAGTAGTGTTAGTAGTAATGTGTCTTTAAAGGAACGTTTGGCTGGTTATATTTTATTGCAAGTTGAGAATAAGGGGGAGGCTTGGTATGTCAATCCTAAAGATAGCAAGCGCTATTATTTAGCTAATGGCGCTGGTGCCTTTCAAATTATGCGTAACGCTGGCGTTGGTATTACTGATAGTGATTTAAGTAAAATTCCTATTGGTGTTGATGTTCGTTTTGCTAAGAGTGATAGCGATGGTGATTTATTGCCTGATGGTTTAGAAGTAGCGATTGGTAGCGATCCTAAAAATAGTGACACTGATGGTGATGGTTATTTGGATGGAGCTGAATTGCGAGATTTTTATAATCCAAATGGAAGCGGTAGTCTAACCTATGATTTCAGTTTTGCTAATAAACTGAAAGGAAAAATATTATTACAAGTACAAAAGAACGGGGAGGCTTGGTATGTAAATCCCGCTGACGGCAAACGATATTATTTAGGTAATGGTGATTTAGCTTTTCAAATTATGCGTTATTTAAGTTTAGGTATTAGTAATCAGAATTTAAATAGTATTAATGTGGGGCAGTAATTATATGGCAATTAATTCTGATCAATTTGAATGGCCGCCACTGGGACAAGACCGTGCTGTTTCTTTTTTAGAAAAAAGTATTTTATCTGGTAAGTTGGCACAGAGTTATATATTTTCTGGGCCAAGTGATTTGGGTAAGACGAGTTTGGCTTTAGCTTTTGCTCGCAATCTTTGGTATTTTGATCGTCAAGAAGATTTAGTACGTGATAACTTCTCTAGCCTAAATACTGATCTTAGTATTTTAGAAAAAGAGATAGATAAAAAACAGATTAGCGTTGAACAAGTACGTGAATTTATAAAGACATTAGGCACGAGCTCCTTTCTCAATTCTTATAAAATTGGTATTATTAAGAATGCAGAGCTTTTATCAATTGAAGCCCAAAATGCTTTTTTAAAAACTTTAGAAGAGCCGAGAGAAAAAGTAATTATTATTTTAATTACAGAAAATGTTGAACTATTAACTGCTACTATTGCTTCACGAGCTCAGATTTTATATTTTTATCCAGTTACGGCTGCTAGTGTTTATGATTATCTTTTAGCTAGTACAGAGGTAAATCGTTCTTTGGCCAAAGAATTATCGGCTGCTTCCATGGGGCGTCCTCTACAAGCCTTGCACTGGGTGGAAAATCCAGCTGAGTATAGTGATAGAAGTGATTTAGTTAAACAATTATTTGATTTTTTACAGATGGATTTAGGTGAACGCTTAAATCTTATAGAAACTTTTAGTAAGGCTAGTGATTTTTCAGCTGATAAAGTTAAAGTTTATCTGCATATTTGGGAAGGCCTTTGGCATGATGCTTTATTAATTTCACTGGGAGACGAAGATCATTTACGCTATCCGATGTTTCGTGAGAATTGGCAAAAATATTTTCAGGCTCATACGGGTATTGATCAGAGCTATCAAGCTTTTTTAAGCTTAAAACAGCTACAGCAAGCCGATAAATATTTACGTGGCTTTGTTAATCCAAAAAATATTTTAGAAAGCTTAAGTCTTTATTTTTAATTTTATGAGAACTCTCAAACTATTTATTCTGCTTTTAGTTTTTGGTGCCATCACTTCAGCCTGTACAGTTTCTTTTGGTTCGAGTAGTGTTGGTAGTGCCAATGATGGCGGTATTTGGCTTACAACAGACAAGGGTGCTACTTGGCGACAAGCATCGGCCATTCCAACTATTAGTGGCCGTCCCGGCAGTCTAGCTAATGTCGATATTAGTGTGCTTAGCATTGACCCTCAAGATAGCTCAGCTATTTATCTAGGTACAGTTGGTAAGGGTTTATATTATACTTATAATATTAATAATGGTTGGCAGGAAATTAAAAATTTAGGGCAGGGCACAGTTAATGATGTTAAAGTTGATCCTAAATCCAAGTGCACGCTGTATGCGGCTATTACTAATCGTTTGTATCGCTCACTTGATTGTGGTCGCTTATGGCAGCAAGTATATTTTGATAATAATCCTGGAGTTAACGTAACCACTATCGCTGTTGATCATTATAATAATGATAATATTTATATTGGTAATTCGCGCGGAGATATTATTAAAAGTATTGATCGGGGACTTTCTTGGCGTACTATTTCTCGTGTTAACGATAATGTTTCCCGCATCATTGTATCGCCTCAGGATAGTCGTTTAATATTTGTGGCTACTCTTAAAGGTAATATTTATAGTTTTTATTCTAACTCAATTACTGTGCCTAAAGATTCAGCTGATATTGATAAGAATTTTGCTGTTGATGAATGGCAGGACTTAGGTTTAGTTTTAAAAGATTTCAATCTTGGTTCTAATTTTCGTGATATTGTTGTGTGTCCTGCTGATGCTTCTTTATTTCTTGCTACTGAGAAAGCTATTGTCCGTTCACCTGATCAGGGCTTAACCTGGGAAAATATTAAATTATTAACTCCAGAAAAAGATGCTATTATTAATGCGATTACTGTTAACCCTCAAGACTCAAAGGAAATTTATTATGTCACTAATACCACATTTTTTAGCTCTTTTGATGGAGGGGTTACTTGGAGTACAAAAAAACTGAGCACTTCTCGTGCTGGCTGGGAGTTGTTGATTGATTTTAATAATCCAAAAAATATATACTTAGGTACTAAGAAATTACAATAATAATTTAAATTTATGAATATTTATTTAAGCGAAAAAGAAGCGGATTTTATCAATGCTCTTGATTTTTTCAAACGTGATATTGCTACTTTAAGAACTGGTCGAGCTAATCCGGCCGTTTTGGATAATGTACAGGTTGAGGCTTATGGGGTGATGAATCCCCTTAATGCAGTTGCTAATATTACTGTAGCTGATGCTCGTAGCATTACCATTGCTCCTTGGGATAAGGGTATTTCTAAAGATATTGAAAAGGCAATCATTGAAGCTGATTTAGGTTTGGGCATAGTTAATGAAGGTGATAAAGTTCGCTTAAGTGTGCCCGCCTTAACCGAAGAAACTCGCAAGGAGACCGTGAAAAAATTGAATGAAAAAATGGAAAAAGCGCGTATTATTATTCGTCAGGCTCGAGAGGATGTAAAGAATGCCATAGAAAAAGCTGAAGAGAATAAGGAAATATCGGAAGATGAGAAGTTTCGCTTTGAAAAAGAGATGGATGAATATGTTTCTAAAAAGAATGATGAGTTAAAGGATTTGAGAGATCACAAAGAAAAAGATATAATGGATATTTAATTTTTGATGTTAATACAATAATTTATGATGACAGTTATAATTTTTATATTAGTTTTATCGGTTTTAGTTTTTGTACATGAACTTGGTCATTTTTTTACCGCTATACGTTTAGGGGTGAAGGCGGATGAATTTGGTTTTGGTTTTCCGCCTAGAGTTTTTGGTTTTTATAAGGATGTACAAGGGAAGTGGCGTTATTTACGTGGTAATAAGTCCTTAGATCAATTACCAGTAGGACAAGAAGCGGCTAGTACAGTTTATTCTTTGAATTGGTTGCCTTTAGGTGGCTTTGTGCGTATTAAAGGAGAGAATGGAGAAGGTAAACAAGATCCTGATAGTTTTGCCGCTAAATCTTTATGGCGTCGGGCTTTGATTTTAGCCGCTGGCGTGATTATGAATATAATTTTAGCTGCTGTTTTATTATCGGCTGGTTACATGATAGGTATGCCTCAATCTTTAGAAGATGCTAGTCCTTCAGCTCATGTTAGTAAAGCAGAAATATTAGTCGTAGAAACTTTGCCTAATTCTCCTGCTAAGGCGGCCGGAATTCAATCCGGAGATGTAATTATCTCTATAAATGATCAAATTGTTTCTAGTCACGAGCAATTACAATCGTTAGTGGCGGCTGTTGATGGGCAGGCAGCGGATTTCTTGATTAGAAGCGGTGAAGAAGAAAAACATTTGGAAATTACACCAGAAATTATAGCGGGTACGAATACTCCTGGGATTGGCGTTTCCATTTATTCCTCAGCCACAATTCGCTATCCTTTCTTTATTGCTATTTGGGAGGGGATTAAGATGACTGGTGTTATGTTTTGGGCGATTATCATGGCTTTTATCGGTCTTATTGCTGGCATCTTTAGTGGCGCTGGGGTGGGGGCTGAAGTAGCTGGCCCAGTGGGTATTGCTACTTTAACTGGACAGGTTGCCAGCCTCGGTTTTGCCTACTTGCTCCAGTTTATGGCCTTATTATCTCTTAATTTAGCGCTTATTAATATTTTGCCTTTTCCGGCCCTTGATGGTGGGCGCTTACTTTTCTTATTGATTGAAAAGTTTAAAGGAAAACCGGTTCGTCAATCAATTGAAACCTGGATTCATACCATTGGTTTTTGGCTCTTAATTTTGTTAATAGTCTTTGTTACCTATAAGGATATTGCTCGCTTGTTTTAATTGATGATTATTTTACTAATAAATTAAAAATAAATATATGAAAATAAATTTAAAAGCTAGCAATTTAGAATTAACTATTGCTATTTCTGAATATGTTCAGACTAAAGTTGATATGCTAGAGAAGTATCTGGGTGATATTCAAGTTATTAATTGTGATTTTGAGGTGGCTAAGTCTGTAGGTGGGCAGAATAAGGGAGAAATATATCGAGCTGAAATTAATTTACAAATTCCTGGTGATTTATTAAGAGTTGATAAGACAGAGACAGATTTATATAAAGCGATTGATAAGGTAAAAGATCATATGGAAGAGATGATTATTAGTCACAAAGAAAAACTGCGTGATCAAGAACGAGGAAAATAAAATTTAGTTAAACCCGGTGATAACAGACGTCAAAACGACGTCTGTTTTTTACTAATCTTCGTCAGTTGTCCTGTTATACTATATATGGTATTATAGCTATAAGCTCAAGCACTATATGTAGATATTTGCTTTTGCCTTTAAAAATTAATTATTTATGAATATATGGCAGATAATTTACAGTTATCTATTAAAAAAAGAAATGGACAGATACTCGCCTTCGATAAAGAAAAAGTATCCAAAGCTGTTTTAAAAGCTATGCAAGCAGTTAATCATGGAGAAGCTCATGACGCTGAGATGATAGCTTCCGTGATTGAAGAAAGGGTTGAGCAAATTAATAAGGAAAAACCTCAGCATATTTTAGGAGTTGAAGATATTCAGGATATGGTGGAGGAATTTTTAATGTCTAAAAATTTTCATGATGTAGCCAAAGCTTATATTTTGTATCGAGATAAGCGCGCCGCCCTAAGACGTCGTGATATTTTTAAAAAGCGTACCAATTTAAAGCCCTATGAATATCCAGAGCTCTATGAGTATGTGAGCGCTATTCGTCATTCGTATTGGATTCATACCGAGTTTAATTATGTGAGCGATATTCAGGATTTCAAAACTAATGTTAGTGAGGCCGAACAAAATGCTATTAAAAATACAATGTTAGCGATTGCTCAGATTGAAGTGGCGGTTAAGGCTTTTTGGGGCGATATTTTTAAAAAAATGCCGAAGCCGGAAATTGCGGCAGTTGGTTTTACTTTTGCCGAAAGTGAAGTCAGGCATATGGATGCCTATTCTCATTTATTAGAAATTCTTGGCCTGAATGAAGAGTTTACTAAAATCAAAGATATTCCCGCTTTAATGGAGAGGGTGGAATATTTAGAAGATTCAATCAGCACCTCTAAAAGTGAGGATAATCGTGAATTTGCCTTAGCTATTCTTTTATTCTCTCTATTTATTGAGCATGTGTCTCTTTTCTCTCAGTTTTTGATTATGATGTCTTTTAATAAATATCGTAATTTATTTAAAGGTATTTCCAATGCTGTTGAGGCGACTTCAAAAGAAGAACAAATTCATGGCTTATTTGGTATTGAAGTTATTAATTTAATTAAGGCAGAGCATCCAGAATGGTTCAATGACGCTTTTAAAGAAAAAATTGTTGCTGCTTGTGAGCAGGCATACCTTGCCGAGCAGGGAGTGCTAGATTGGATATTGGAAAAAGGAGAGTTGGACTTTTTACCTAAGCAGGTGATTATTGAATTTATTAAAAATCGTTTAAATAATTCTTTAGATAGTATCGGCATGGAAAGAATTTTTCCGGTTGATGAAAAATTATTAGAACAAACTGAATGGTTTAATGAAGAAGTGGTAACTACTAAACATGGCGACTTCTTTGTGAAGCGTTCAATTAATTATAATAAGCGCAGTCAGAGTATTACTGGTGATGACTTATTTTAATTTTATAAATTTATTATACATAAAATATGCAATGGTTAAACGATAATTCACGTACATTTTTAGCAAAAGGTTATTTAAATCCTGGTATTAGTGCTGAAGATAGAATAAGAGAAATAGCTGATACAGCTGAAAAAATATTAAATAAAAAAGGTTTTGCGGATAAATTCTATGAGTATATGTCGCGCGGTTATTATTCTCTAGCTTCTCCTATTTGGTCTAACTTCGGTTTAAGTAAGGGTTTGCCCATTAGTTGCTTTTCTTCTTATTTAGGTGATGACATGGGTCAAATTTTATATACTCAAGCCGAAGTGGGCATGATGAGTAAATATGGTGGTGGTACAGCGGGTTATTTTGGTGATTTGCGCGAGCGCGGGGCAGTCATTAAAGATAATGGCACATCTTCGGGCGCAGTGCATTTTATGCAGTTATTTGAAACTTTAGTTAATGTTGTGAGCCAGGGTTCAGTTCGTCGTGGACACTTTGCTCCTTATCTACCTTTAGAACATCCCGATGCTGATGAATTTTTAAATATTGGCAGTGAGGGCAATCCTATTCAAGAAATGACTTATGGTGTAACTGTAACGGATGCTTGGATGAAGGAAATGGAGGCTGGTGATGCGAAAAAGCGAGCTCTTTGGGCTAAGGTTTTGCAACGTCGCAACCAGATGGGTTATCCTTATATCTTCTTTACCGATACAGTAAATAATAATACAGTTGATGTTTATAAAGATAAGAATTTAAAGATTAAGGCCAGCAATCTGTGTTCCGAAATATTATTACCTTCAAATGAGGAATGGTCTTTTGTTTGTGATTTATCTTCTTTAAATCTTTTACATTATGATGACTGGAAAAATACTGACGCGGTCGAAACACTGGTCTATTTCTTGGATGCAGTTATGACCGACTTTATTACTCGCCTTGAAGCTTTAAGGGACAGTGGTGATAAGAGAAAGGAACATGCCTTCTACTTCATGAAACGGGCTTATAATTTTGCTGTGGCTAACAGGGCTTTGGGCTTAGGCGTGCTTGGCTGGCATTCTTTACTGCAGAATAAAATGTTATCGCTTGAAAGCAAAGAAGCGTCTCGTTTGAATGTGGCTATTTTTAAGGATATTAAAGAACAAGCTTATGCTGCTTCTAAGAAGTTAGCAGAAGACTATGGTGAGCCAGAAGTACTGAAAGGTTATGGTCGTCGCAACGCTACTTTAATGGCGATTGCGCCAACTACTTCTTCAGCCTTTATTCTTGGACAAGTATCGCAAAGCATTGAGCCAATTTGGTCAAATTGTTATGTGAAGGATATTGATAAGATGAAGGTGACTATAAAAAATAAGCAGTTAGCTAAGTTATTAGAAGAGAGGGGGAAAAATAGCAAAGAGGTTTGGGATAGTATTCGTGATAACGATGGTTCGGTACAGCATTTGGACTTTTTGTCTGAAGAGGAAAAATCTGTCTTTAAAACTTTTCAAGAAATTGATCAGAAAATTATTATTGAGCAGGCAGCTGCTCGTCAAGATTATATTGATCAAGGCCAATCTTTAAATTTAGCTATTAATCCCGCCGTTCCAGTTAAAGAAATTAATGCTTTATATATGTATGCCTGGCAATTAGGTATAAAGACTTTATATTACCAGCACAGTATTAATGCTGCTCAGCAATTCGGTCGTTTAAAGGATTTACAGAATTGTCAATCTTGTCAGTCATAATTTTGTTTTAAAGTTAGTAAAATTATTGCATGAAAAGTCCATCTCTTGGTAGAGATGGGCTTTTATTAACACCATTTATATAAATATTAGTCAATATTTATTAAATAGACAAAGCATACTATACTGAAAACAGCGCTTTTGGCGTAATTTTTTGTCATTGTGCCACTAAAATATAAATATATGAATATACTAGATAAGATTTTAGGAGATCCAAATGAAAAAATTATTAAGGGTCTCAGAAAAACTGTTGAGAAGATTAATGCCTTGGAGCCAGATTTTAAAGCTTTAAGTCTGGAAGAATTAAAAGGGAAGACAGCGGAATTTAAAAACCGCTTAGCAGCCGGTGAGAGTCTTGATGATTTATTACCAGAGGCTTTTGCGAATATGCGTGAAACGGCTAGCCGTGTATTGGGCCAACGTCATTATGATGTTCAACTGATTGGTGGCATAGTTTTACATCGGGGTGAAATTGCCGAAATGAAAACTGGTGAAGGTAAGACTTTAGTGGCAACCTTACCTTTATATCTAAATGCTTTAGAAGGCAAGGGCGTGCATTTAATTACAGTTAATGATTACTTAGCCCGGGTTGGTGCTGGTTGGATGGCTACTCTTTATTATGCCCTGGGTTTAAGTACGAGTGTCATTGTTCATGATGCTGCTTATATGTTTGATCCTGAGTATGACGATGACGCTCAGTATGATGAACGCTTGCGTCATTTTCGTCCAATTTCTAGAAGGGAGGCTTATTATTGTGATGTCACTTATGGCACTAATAATGAATTTGGTTTTGATTATCTACGTGATAATATGGCTTACACCCTTGGCCAAACTGTTCAAAGAACTCTTAATTACGCCATCGTTGATGAAATTGACTCTATCTTAATTGATGAGGCTCGAACTCCGTTAATTATTAGTGCACCAGCTGAAGAGTCTACAGATAAATATCAGAAGTTTGCTCAATTAGTAAAGCGTTTAACTGAAAATGAAGATTATAATGTCGACGAAAAGATGAAGGCGGCTACCTTAACTGAGGCTGGTATTAACAAGATTGAAGAATGGTTAGGACTTGGTAATATTTATGTGACCGGTGGCGTAAAAGAAGTGCATCATTTAGAACAGGCCTTGAAGGCGATGGTTTTATTTAAGCGTGATCGTGATTACGTAGTTAGAGATGATGAGATTATTATCGTTGATGAATTTACTGGTCGCATGATGGAGGGGCGTCGCTATAGCGAAGGTCTACACCAGGCGATTGAAGCTAAAGAGGGAGTAAAAGTACAGAAAGAATCTCAGACTATGGCCACCATTACTTTTCAAAATCTTTTCCGTATGTATAAGAAGCTATCTGGTATGACCGGTACTGCTTTAACAGAAGCGGAAGAGTTTCATAAAATATATAAATTAGAAACAGTCGTTATTCCAACTAACAAGCCAAATGTTCGTAAAGATTATAATGATTTAATTTATCGTGCCGAAGAAGACAAGTATGCGGCTGTTATTAAAGATGTAAAAGAGAGATCACTCAAAGGTCAGCCAATCTTAATCGGTACAATTTCTATTGAAAAAAATGAATTACTGGTTAATTTAATGGAAAGAGAAGGTTTGCGTCCACAAATGTTAAATGCCAAGAATCATCAGAAAGAAGCAGAAATTATTGCTCAAGCTGGTCGTTCCGGGGCAATTACCTTGGCTACTAATATGGCTGGACGTGGTGTTGATATCATCTTAGGTGGTAATCCTGACCCTAACAATCCAGAAGCAGTCGCTGAAGCTAAATTAGAACAAGAAAAAGTTTTAGCTTTAGGTGGCTTGCATGTTATTGGCACAGAGAGACATGAATCTCGTCGTATTGATAATCAGTTGAGAGGTCGTGCTGGTAGACAGGGAGATCCTGGTTCTTCTCAATTCTATGTTTCTACCGATGATGATTTGATGCGTATTTTTGGTGGCGATCGTATGAAGAATATGATGAAAACTTTAAGATTGCCAGCTGATGTACCTATTCAGAATAAGATGATTTCCAATTCTTTGGAATCTGCTCAGAAAAAAGTTGAAGGTAATAATTTTGATACTAGAAAACATTTAGTTGAGTATGATGATGTAATTAATAAGCATCGTGAAGCGATTTATCGTCGTCGTCGTGATATCTTAGAAGCAGCG
>JAFGTW010000015.1 GCA_016938835.1 Patescibacteria group bacterium | reverse complement strand
TTTTTCTTTCTATTACCTTTCCTTGTATTGCCAGCGAAACAAAAACTTGTGACGCTATTGTGACTGAAATATATAGTGAGTTGTCCTGGGTTAAGCTATCTAATTATCAAACAGGTTCTAACGTTTTCTAGTTCCCGGAGCTCATGTTGACAAAAAATATATCTTATGATATGCTTTTTTGTTAGTTAAAATGATTGTTGAACATTAAAAAAGAACGAAATGAAAAAGTATCGTTTAGGTAACCAACCGGAAGAATATGAATTACGGGAAGACTATATTGGCTTTGTTCCTGAAAATGTTTGTTGGGGAGATTTGATTTTTGATTTTATTAAAAATGTAAAACTGAACATTTTCCACAATAGCAGTGGGGAAAAGAGGGTTATATTTTTGCATAATTTTATTATCAAAGATGCTTTCCCGATGAGTTTTTATAGCGAAGAAAGGGCGAGTTTGTGGAACGACTTTGCTATTATTTCAGAGACCGAAACTTCAGAGAAGTTCATCATTCCGGTGTTGGAAGTTAAATAAAAGTTTGTAACCCTGAAACCTTAAAACAGTTTCAGGGTTTTTAATTTATCCATACTAATTTTAACAGCAGGGAATATATTAAATAATTTTGAAAATATATAATCTGTGGAGCTCAATTGACAGAAAAGTATACTTATGGTATACTTTTTTGATAGTCAAATTTAATAAATTGTTCATTTAAAATTACATAAAATGTTTAAAATAATATTACATTATTATTCTGAAAATTTATATCCAAGGATAATGTTTACTATAGCATTATTAAGCATTCTTACGTTATTAGTATGTCTTTTAATGGGCTATATTAATAATAAATTCTTTGGTTTTTTGGTACTTATTTTTTTCTTAAGTGTTTTTGGATTCTTAATTACAGGAAATGAAGACTAAATTTCCAATGTATTATTTTTGTGAAAAGGCGTCGCCTAAGTTTATCAGTTTTTCTGATTATGCCAAGCTCTCGCCTGAAGAGAAGTCAGCATACCGACCGGCAACCTTTAAAGATGTAAGGCTTCACGGATCTGAAGATTTGAAAAAAGAGATTAAGCCTATTCGTCAGGCATCTTTTCGACACTCTTTGCTTTTTGGAGCATTAAGGTAAATGTGCTCACGGTAACAAATCAAGCTCTAAGACTAAATAGTTTTGGAGCTTTTAATTTGTCTAAACTAATTTTAACAGCAGGGAATATATTAAATAATTTTGAAAATATATAATCTGTGGAGATTGACAAAAATAATACCTTTATAGTATTATTTTTTATTACATTAACAATTAATTTAACTAAAAAATAGGAGGATATTATCATGAAAACAGATTTCTCTTTGTACGTCGGTTGTGCCTTGACATACGCTACGGAAGAATTTAAGCAGAATGTTCAAACGTTAAAAGAAAGACTGAAAAAAACCTGCCATGTTTTAGAATTTATTGGTTTAGTAGACGGAACTCCAAATGATGTCTACAATCATGATATCAATGTTTGTGTTCGTGGTTGCGACCTTTTTGTTGGTATTTGCGACCAAGCTTCCATTGGTCTTGGTTATGAATTAGCGGTTCAGATTGAAGATCGTAAAATGCCGGCTTTGGCCGTAGCTCATTTTGACTCTAAAATCACTCGTTTGGTTTTAGGTATTAATCAACCAAACTTTGACTTTCAGAATTATAAAGATTTTGAGGATCTTTATGAAATCATTGTTAGAAAGATTAATGAGTTATCTTGAGCAATTTGTTATTATGACATAGTCGCTCTTTCTTGGGGTAATTTCTAAGCATTGATTGCCGATTGTTAATAACAATCGGCTTTTTTATAAGCATTAAAAACTACCCGCTTTAGCGGGTGTGTGCGTTTAGAGCGAAGCTCTCGGATTATAAATATGTTAAAATAAAATCACCTATCTCGGGTCTAGAGAGGAGGTGATTTTTTGTATACCCAATATTAAATTGTATCAACTCTCATGCTGTAAATATCGTTGTCAGTATCATTTGGTGTGGATATCACGATATCGTGAGAAAGTGTTGGCTGATAACTATATTAAAGCAGAATTAGGTCGTATTTCAAGACTATTGCCAAGTGGAAACATAGCATCGCAATAGAAAATCGTTCTATTTTAACGGGATTAAAAGACATGTCAATGAATTAAGAAATTAAAGTAAGGAGATTAAAATATATCTCCTTTTTATTTTATTTAATTAAAGTGTTATAATTATAGTATTAAATATTAAATAAATATTATTATGAGAACTCTTTTAAAAGCTCTGCTAATATTAATTATTAGCATTATCGTTATTGCCATCGCCTTAGCCGCTTACATTATGATTAAAAACCCACTCGGTTTAAGGGATGTTTTTGTGGCTTCATATATCAAAGATAATTCAGTTTTATCTACAGTTAATAATGTGAACAATGCTGACAATATTCCCGCTAGTTCAACTTATGATCACCCGCTTTTAAATGATGAGCAAGAAGCAATGGCAGCTAAGGCTGGCATTGATGTAAGTAAGCTGCCAAGTGAAATTACTCCTGAGCAGCAGCAATGTGTTAATAGTAAATTAGGAGAGGCTCGGGTGCTGGAAATTATTAAGGGGGCTGAACCATCGCCATTAGAAATGATTAAAGTCGTTCCTTGTTTTTAAAATTATTATCAAATAAAGTCATGTCTTTTAAGATTAGACAATTGCAAATTAGCGACTTACAGCAAGGGTCATTTTTTCAGACTTTATCGGCTTTAAGAACGGTAGATAAAATGCAGGAGAGTGAAGCGGAAAAAATATTTAATGATTGTGTAGCACGAGGAATAGAGACTTATGTACTTGAAGAAGATGGAAATATTATCGCCAGTGCCAGATTGCTGTTTGAAGCAAAATACTATCATCAAGGACGTTTGGCCGCTCATATTGAAGATGTTGCTACTCATACCGATCACCAGGGACGAGGATTAGGGCGAGCTTTAATTCAACATTTAATCACTGTTTGTCATGAAAAGAATTGTTATAAAATAATATTAGATTGTGCCGATAATATTGTTCCTTTTTATGAAAAACAAGGTTTTATTCGTTATGAAAATTGTCTGCGCTATTATTTATAATAGTTGACTTTTAGTGTGATAAATGATTAAATTAAGACTTAAATTAAAGTAGTTGTTCATTTAAAACATATAAACATAATGAAACAGAAAGGCACAATTGTGACCAACGATGGTCAAATTTACGATCTTCTTAAAAATGAAGAAGAAATTAAGGCCAAGATAAAAGAATTGGCTAGAAGAATTAAGCGGGATTATTCCCATGCTAATAATAACAAGCCCCCTGTTTTATTATTTGTGGCTAAAGGTGGTTTGTATTTTGGTATTGATTTATCTCGAGCCCTGGAAGCTATTGATTTTGTTCATGACATCGACTTTGTTCAATTAAGACGGAATTATCCTAAGGACGAAAACACTCCTTTGGTGGATATTTTGAGTTGGCCGCAATCTGATTTGGGCGGACGCAATATTATAGTGGTGGAGGATTTAATTGATAGAGGTCCAAGTTTAAATTTTTTATATAAAAATTTAGCACTGTTAGACCCCTCTCCGGCAAATATTGAATTCTGCCCCTTGTTTATCAAAGATCATCATGACAAGTTATTGTTTAAGGTTAAGTATTTTGGTTGGATAGTTGGACCAAATTGGTTAATTGGTTTAGGTATGGATTCTTTAAGAAAATACCGTGGTTTGCGGGCCGTCTATCAATCCAGAACACTACAGTAAAATATTTAGCGGGTATTCTCATTACTCGCTTTTTTATTAAAAAAACTATCCTCAGGATAGTTTTTAATTTATATTTTTTGCTTATTAATCTTGCTTATTTTTCAACATAATATCACGAATTTCTTGTAGAAGCTTAACTTCTTCACTTACGGCCGGCTTTATTTCTTCTACTTTTACGTTTTCTTCCTCTTTTTTTAATTTATTTTTTATCTGCAACAATATTTTTATCATTAAAAAGACGGAAATAGAAATAATGAAAAAATCAAGAATATTCTGAATAAAGATACCAGCATTAAGACTCAGTGCTGCTTTAGTTATACTGCCATCAGCTGCCAGAACGGCTGGTTTAAGGATAATTTTCCAAGCACTGAAATTACTGCCACCGCTAAATAATCCGACCAAGGGCATAACGATATCGGCAACCAGCGATGAAACTATTTTACCAAAAGCACCGCCAATAATAACGGCAGTAGCCAAATCAATGACATTGCCCTTAATGGCAAATTTTTTAAATTCTTCAATTAATTTCATAAAATTTAGATGTATTATAAATTCATTGTACTTTATTTTATCTTATTTGTTAATGGGTTAATAAATAATGGTTAATTTGTTTTGTTTTTAGCTATATTTTGCTATAATTATCATATTATGAATAAATACTTTTGTTATGCAAAAATTTCCAAAACCACCGCGATTTAAAAAAATGCTTGGTCCGAGTTTTATTATTCTCGCTCTTGGTCTTGGTTCAGGTGAAATAATTTTATGGCCGTATTTAGTAGCTAATTATGGTTTAGGGGTGGCCTGGGGGGCAATTTTAGGCATTACTTTTCAGTTTTTTATTAACATGGAAATAGAGCGTTACGCACTGGTTAAAGGCGAGAGTGTTTTTGTAGGTATCGCCAAATTTTTTCCACGAGCCGTTTATTGGTTTATTATTTCCACTTTCATCGGTTTTGGTTTACCTGGTATTATTGCGGCTTCCGCTCAAGTCTTAGCTCATGTTTTTGGCTGGGCTGATTTTAAATGGCTAGCTATTGTATTATTACTTATTATTGGTTTTATTCTGACCATCGGTCGCACTATCTACGGCATGATGGAGAGAATCACCAAAATTATCTTGTTAGTCGGCGTGCCTTTTATTTTTATTTTAGCTATATATTTTGCTAGTCCTGAAAGTTGGACGGTGTTAGCGGCTGGTGTGATTGGCAAAGGAGAAGGCTTTTGGTTCTTGGCACCTGGGATAGCTATTGCTACTTTTTTAGGAGCTTTTGCTTATTCTGGGGCAGGTGGTAATTTAAATTTAACTCAATCTATTTATATTAAGGAAAAGGGTTACGGTATGGGTGCTTACGCGCAAAAGATAACTGGACTTTTTGCTAAAAAAGGACAAGAACACGAAATTAAACTAGCTGGAGAAGAATTTGAAGTTAACGCTGAAAATATTTCTTTATTTAAGAAGTGGTGGCGTTTGATTAACTGGGAGCATATAATAGTTTTTTGGTTTATTGGTAGTTTGTCGATGCTGATGTTAATGTTTTTAGCCTACAATACAGTTTTTGGTCAAGCGGGTAATGTCCAAGGTATTAATTTTGTTATTAGTGAAGGCGCTCATATGTCGCTTCTAGCTCATCCTTTAGTCGGTCTTTTCTTTTTGATCATGGTGGGAATAATGCTTTTTCAAACTCAGCTTGGTATTGTTGATTCAACTAGTCGTATTATGTCAGAGAATACAGCTATAAAAAAATTGAGCATGAGTGGGCATAATCGTATTAATCTATCAAAAATTTATTCAATTTTTGTGTGGTCTCAGATTGCCTTTGGCATTACTTTATTCCTCTTTAACTTTTATGAACCAAGAACTTTGATTGTTTTAGGAGCGGTTATTAATGCCTTCGCTATGTTGGTGCATGTTATTTTAGTCACAATTTTAAATCGCCGGTCTTTGGCTAAAGTTTTTCAGCCAGCTTTATGGCGTCAAATCATGCTTTATTTAATCATTGCCTTTTTTACCGTTTTTAGTTTTATTGTTTTAAAGAGTCAAATTTTTTAGGAATATTTGTTACTTTTTTAAAAGTTTAACGTTATATAATATTAATTAATAAAAAATTTATGCACAAAAATCAAATTATTTTGCCGCTTGCAGCTATTTTAGTGGTAGCTGGTATTGCTGCTACTGCTATTGTGATGGGTAATCGCAGTAACAATCAAGACCGCTTTACCATTAATGGGATTGGTATTGTCTATGCTAAGGCTGATATTGCTAATATCACTGTCGGCTTAAAAACTGCAACCAAAAAAACAGCTGCTGAAGCAACTGTTGAAAGCACTGATAAAATGAATAAGATTGTGGCAGCTTTGCAGGTTCTCGGTATTGAAGATAAAGATATTAAGACTACCGACTATAGCTTACGCCCTGTCTATAATTGGATAGAAAATCAAGGTCAGGTTCTTAAGGGCTATGAAGTGTCACAGAATGTAAGCGTGAAAGTACGTGACTTATCACAAATTGGCGAGGTGATTGCTAAAACTACCGAGCAGGGAGCAAATCAAATCGGCAATGTTAGTTTTACGATTGATGATGAGTATGAATTAAAGAATCAAGCACGTGAGTTAGCTATTACTAAAGCTAAAGAAAAGGCAGAAATGATTGCTGATCAGGCTGGAATGAAATTAGGCGAAGTTAAGGGTGTATATGAGGTAAGTAGCGGTTATCAGTCGATGCCTATGTATGCTAATGCGAAGATGGAATATGTTGCTGATGAAGCTGTTGGCGCTGGAATCATTTCACCAAGTATTCAAAGTGGTCAGAATGAAATTAGAGTAGAGGTGTCTTTAAGCTACGAGGTAAAATAGATATTTAATTTTTTACAATAAAAAATAGAACTTCTGGTGAAGTTCTATTTTTTGTATGTAATTTATGCTAGATATTTAATAATTTTTTCTGCCATTTTTTCTAGCTTTCTCTTATTTTTCTCTAAATTTCTAGCGCTACCAATCAGGAATCCTTTGGTTTGTACGCCACAGAGGCTAAGAACATGCTTCAAGACAACTTTAAGGGAGGAGCTGCCGGTAAAGAAGCGGGTGTATAAAAGTGGGCCACCTGAAGCAGTGAAAGCAGCTGCTTTTTTGCCTTTCAATAAAGCCACTGGCAGGCCATTTTTGTAGTGAAAACCAAAGCCACCAGTAAAGACGCGATCAAGGAATCCCTTTAAGATGGCTGGTACATTTTGCCACCAAGTAGGGTAGATAAAAAGCAATCGGTCAGCTTCTTTTATTTTTTCTTGGAAAGATAAATTTTGATCAGATATGTTTTTACGGCCAGAGCTATATAATTCTTCATTTTTTAAAATTGGATCGTAGTTTAGCTGGTATAAGTCGATTAATTCATAATCGGCTTGTTGTTGTTTGAGTTTATGTTCTACTTGTTCCAATAAATAGCCACAATGTCCTTCACGGCTGGGGTGAGCATATATAATAAGATATTTTGACATAATTTTTAGGGGCATAATTAATGTTGGATAATTTAAAGGTATTAATTATATTATTTTTTATATCTTTAATAGTAATGATAGATTGAACTAGTGTCAATGAAGCGCAAATGCTATAATTTATATACTAAAAAACTAATTAATATTTATATGAAACAAAAATATTTAATATTCGTCTTAATGTTTGGCTTGTTGGCCTTTTCTGCTTGTACAAGCGAAAATAATTTCATCTCTAATAATGACGAGACAAAACAAGATAGTAATAACGTCATCGAAGCTGAGGATAATAAAAATGAACTTACTTCTGGTAATTATCAAGTAAATACAGCCGAATCTAAAGTCATTTGGCATGGTTATCGTCTGGTTGGTAATAGTCATACCGGAACGGTTGATATTAAAAGCGGTTCTTTACAAATTGTCGATGGTGCTTGGACTGGTGGTGAATTTATCATTGATGTTGCTTCTTTAAAAAGTGATGATGAGCTTGAATCTCTTGAGAATCACTTAAAAGGTGCAGATTTTTTTGATGTTGCCAATTATCCTGAGGCAAAACTTGTTATTACCAACTTAACAGAGACTGAGGAGGAAAATATTTATCAAATAGACGCAGTGTTAACGATTAAAGATATTAGTGAGTCTATTAGCTTTTTTGCTCGATTAAATAATAACGGAGATAGCGTGAAAGCCGAAACAAACTTCAGCATTAATAGAACTATTTGGGACTTAAAGTATGGTTCTGGCACTTTTTTTGAAGATCTGGGTGATAAAGTAATTGGCGATGATATTGATTTTAGTATCAACCTATATGCAAATTTAGAAGGTAATTCATAATAAGGTAATTCATAATTAGGAATCATTAAAATTATAAATAGATAAAAGAGACGTGCGAGTGCGTCTCTTTTGTTTTTTATCATGTGCTTTTTAAATAATACTGGTTAGTATATTTATCTTTATGCTATAATTAATTAATAATATATTAAAAATAAATTTATGTTTAAATTTCTGATAATAATATGTTAAAAATATATCCTGAAAAATTAAAAATTGGAGATGAAGTTAGGGTAATCGCTCCTTCTCGATCACTTGCTATTATTTCTGAGGCAACAAGAAAAATTGCCACTGATAGATTTGCTGAAATGGGCTTAAAATTAACTTTTGGTCAGCATGTGGAGGAGAGTGATGAATTTTTATCTTCTTCGGTCTCTTCACGCTTGGATGATTTGCACAATGCTTTTTTAGATAAGAATGTAAAGGCAGTCATTACAGCTATTGGTGGATTCAACGCCAACCAGCTTCTTTCTTTAATTAATTGGCAAATTGTGAAAAATAATCCTAAAATTTTTTGCGGTTTTTCTGATATAACTGTGTTGAATAATGCTATCTATAGTCAAACGGGCTTAGTCAATTATTATGGCCCTCATTATTCTAGCTTTGGACAACAACAATTTTTTGATTATACTTTAGATTATTTTAAGAAATGTCTTTTTTTGGAAGATAATTTTAATATAGAAGCTTCTGAAAAGTGGAATGATGATGCTTGGTGGATCAATCAAGAATTGAGAGATAATCTTGATAGTGAGGGATTGGTTATTGTTAATGAGGGCGAAGCTGAAGGAACAGTATTAGGCGGTAATCTGGACACTTTTGGTCTTTTACGGGGAACTAATTATTTCCCTGATTTATCCGGATCGCTAATTTTTATTGAAGACGATGACGTTACTACTGACGTTTCCTTTGACCGTAATCTGCAGGCCTTAATTAATCAGCCTAAGTTTAATGAGGTTAAGGCTTTAGTTGTCGGTCGTTTTCAAAAGAAGAGTAAACTTGATTCTGATAAATTAATACGCATCTTAAAAAATAAACCAGAATTGCAAAATATGCCTGTTATTATAAATGCTGATTTTGGACATACGGAACCTAGACTAACATTACCAATTGGCGCTGAGGCAAAAATAGTCTGTAAACAGGGTAAGGCCGAAATATTAATTTTAAAACATTAAATATATTGGTGACTCTCTAATTTAATTGTTAGATAAAAAACATCTGTGAGGATGATTTTTTATAATAATCTTATGATAGGGGCCCTAGCATTTTTTTTCAATTTCTGTTAATCTAGGGAAGAATTATTAAGAAATATTAAATTTTATGGCAGAAGAAGTAATATTAAGATTTAATGAGGTAACTTTTGAATATCTCGTCAAAAAACCAGTATTGAAAGATGCTAGTTTTAGCGTGCGCCGCGGTGCCAAAATCACTTTAATGGGACAAAATGGTGCTGGTAAAAGCACAATTTTTTCTCTAATCAGAGGCGAAGTTAAACCAAAAAGTGGTCAAATTTCAACCACTAATAACCCTAGTATTGGTTCTGCTCGCCAAACTATGGCACGCGAACATTTGAGTTTGAGCGTTGAGGATTATTTTGCTAGTGCTTTTGCTGAGAAGCCTGCTAATTTACGCAGTCTTATTAGCAAGGTTTTAGATGCAGTAAATTTAGAAGTAGCCTTTGAGCATATCGTTGGCGAACTTTCCGGCGGTCAACAAGCGCGCTTATTACTTGCTTATGCTTTAATTGAAGATCCCGATATTCTCTTACTTGATGAACCAACCAATAATTTAGATAAAGAGGGGATTGATCACTTGCTCACTTTTTTAATTATGTATGACAAGACGGTGATTGTTATTTCCCATGATGCCGACTTCCTTAACTGTTTTACCGAGGGCGTTATTTATCTTGATGTTTTTACCCATCAAACAGAAATGTATGTTGGTGATTATTATTCAGTAGTTGAGGAAATTAGTCGTCGCGTGGAAAGAGAAATAAAGAAGAATGCTCAATTAGAAAAGAAAATTATTGACCGCAAAGAAAAAGTTAATTTCTTTGCTCATAAAGGGGGAAAGATGCGCAAGCTTGCTCAAAAAATGAAAGAGGAAACAGAAGAATTAGTAGAAAATATGGTTGATGTGCGTCGTGAAGATAAAACTATTAGAAACTTTGAAATTCCTTTGCAAGAAGATTTAAGTGGAGAGATTGTGCGTTTAGATAAAGTGAGAGTGATACAAAAACATGAACCGGTTTTTCATGAGATTAATAAGGGTTTAACTCGTCGTACTCGTTTGCTGGCGACTGGTCCAAATGGTATCGGTAAAAGCACACTTTTACGTGCTTTAGTAGCAGGCATTCAAGAGGGTATTAGTATTGCTCCTGGAGTTAAGGTTGGTTATTATAGTCAAGACTTTTCTAATCTTGATTTTGAAAAAACAGCCTATAAAGTTTTGGAAGCTGATTTAATGGATGGACTCGGTGAACAAGAACTTCGTTCTGTGGCCGCGGGCTTCCTCTTAACTGGTGAGGTTTTAGCTCTGCCGGTAGCAGCTCTTTCCGAGGGGCAGAAAGGTTTGCTCGCTTTTGCTCGCTTGGCCTTAATGAAACCTGGTCTATTAATTTTAGATGAACCAACCAATCATATCAATTTCCGTCATTTACCAGTTATCGCCGAGGCTTTAAATAAATACGAAGGCGCGATTATTATGGTTAGTCATATGCCTGAATTTGTGAGTCAAGTGAAGATTGATGAAGAATTAGATTTAGGTAAGTTGGCTAGTAAATAGAATTAGTATTATGCCTAAGATAAAAAATATTATTGTTGCTTCTTTAAATCCAGTAAAAATTGAGGCGGCTCGTCAATGCTTTGAACGTGCTTTTCCTGAACAAGAATTTATTGTTAGCGGCGTGGCAGCTAAGTCTGGTGTTTCTGATCAGCCATTATCTAATGAGGAAACAAAAAGAGGGGCTAGTAATCGCCTAGAGTCGGCGAAACTTCTAAGTCCTGGTGCTGATTTTTATATGGCTTTTGAGGGAGGCGTTGAGGATGTAGATGGCGTCATGGAAGAGTTTGCTTGGGCATTAATTATTTCGCAAGACGGAAAAAGAGGTGAGGCGCGTAGTGCTAGTTTTATTGTGCCGGCCCAATTAAGAAAAATGGTCATTGAGCAAGGATTAGAGATGGGTAACGCTAATGATCTTCTGTTTAATCTGAAAAATTCTAAGCAAGCTGGTGGTGTTGTTAGCGGTTTGACTAATGGAATAATCAATAGAACGGATTACTATGTTCATATGGGAACTTTTGCTTTATTACCATTTATCCATCCGGAATTGTATTAATAATTTAATATAGTTTAACTGTCTACAGACAGTTTTTTTGTTTCCTGAATTTAATTTGGCTGTTTCTTATTATTAATAAGTTTATGATTATAATTTCAATTCTATCTTTTTTTATTTTGGTTATTTCAGGTCATTATTTTGCCTGGCACTTATCAATATCAGCTTGTCCGAGATTAAAGAGTAAAAAGTATTATTTACTGTCTATTTTTATTGCCATTACTCTTATTTTTATAGGTGATTTTATTTATTTACATCAGAATGATAGCTCAATTTTTAGCTATATTTATGTGACTGGCGCAGTGCTTTTTGGTTTCTTGTCACAATTAATGCTAACCGGCACGGCTTATTATTTGATAATATTAATAGCTAAAGTATTCTTAAAGAAAAAGGAATATTTTAGAAAAATAGAATTAATTCTTGCTCGTGTATTTATAATCATAGCTATATTTTTATTTATTCTCGGCTCCTATAATGCCTTTTATCCACAAGTTAAAAATATTGCTTTAAATAATTGGCCGCAAGAATTAAAAGGGAAGAGCGTGGTACAGTTATCAGATCTGCATCTAGGAGCTATTTATCGTCCCGCGTATTTACGGCGTATTGTTAATCAAGTAAATAATCTTCATCCTAATCTGATTATTATTAGTGGTGATTTGTTTGACGGCAGCGATGAACATCTTGATGAATTTATTCAACCTTTGTCTGAGTTTATAGCTCCAGTTATATTTGTAGCTGGCAATCATGATACTTATGTTGCTAGCGACGAAATCGTTAATACTGTTGAGAGCGCTGGATTAATAAATTTAAGTGATAACTCTATTATTATTGATGGTTTACAAGTTATTGGTTTTAAATATTCTGGTCGTGAGGATAGTCATCAGAGAAGGGAGATTGAAAATTTGGAACAGGGTGACAGTCTAGCTCAGGTCGTGGTTAATCACGTGCCGGTCGATCAAGCTGAGGCTAAATCTTTAGGGGCTGATTTGATGCTGTCTGGGCATGCTCACCGTGGTCAAATTTTCCCTTTCTCTTTAGTCATCAATTTTATTTATGGGCGCTTTGCTTATGGCTTGGAAGATTATGAGGGGATGAGCGTTTATACTAGTGCTGGTACTGGCACCTGGGGACCCCCTTTACGCACTTTATTACCAGGAGAGATTATAAAATTTAATTTTGAATAAAAAAAGAGCCGCTGTTTTAAATAACAGCGGCTTTATTCTTTTGTTTTTATTTTTCCCTTAATTATTTTTGAGGGATCAGCAGGGTGATAATAACGTTTCCATCTTGACATTCAGCGGTCACGTAACCTGCGTGAGCTTTGGCAATCAATCGTATAGACTTAGTGCCGATACCATTGCCGGTTGCCTTAGTAGTAAACTGGCTTTTGAAAATTTTTTTGAGATTTTCAGGTGTAATTAGTCCAGGATTTATCACCTGAAAAAATGCAAATCGATCGTCTCTGATACCAAAATTAAAACATATTTCTTTTTTTAATTTTTGGTCAGATTCAATCGCTTCTTTGGCATTGAGCAACATGTTTTCTAGGGCAATCTCTAATAATTCTACATCAGCGTTAACTGAAATATTAGTAGTGCCAATAAAATTACGTTGAATTTTTAGCCCATTGTTATTGAATTTGTTAATAAGACTTTTAGTGAAGCTGATCATATCAATTTCACTTTTTTTAATTTGAATAAGGTCTTGTTCAAGTTTTTCAACAACAAGAAAGCGATTGATTATATTGACCATAGACCATGCACTATTTAGAGCAATTTTCAGGTACGATTTAACATCTTCCATTAATAGCTCTTCTTGCATCTCGTCTAAGGCTGTTAGATTATCAATTGCCATATCTGTGAACCCAATTATGGTATTGAGCGGGCTTTTCAGATCATGTTGCACATTAGCCAATGTCTCAGACAGTTTTTTTTCCATTTCTGTTTTAATACCATTTTCCCCTTCAAGACGATTGATATCAATCAGGTAATAGTTGTTAGCGAAAGTGTGAGAGGAAATTTCTATTAATTCTCCTTGCACGTAACGACGGGTAATGGCTGCAGTATCTGGTGGCCAAGCAATTTCTTTATCATTGTTTTGACGTAGAAATTCGGGACCGCTGATTCCAAGAACATTATGATTCATAAATTTTTGGACGGTGTTATTGGCCCAAATCACTAATCCGTCAGCATTCAGGATAAGAATTCCTTTTGGTGATTTTTGATAGAGCGTCTGTAAAAACTGCATTTCTTCTTCCATAATTACTAGCTTTTTATTTTTATTTATTTTTTAATTAACATTTTCTTCATGATTTAAAAATGTATCATATTTTAGCCAACAAGTCAAGGTGTATCATTATTTTATTATTAGCTTAATTATTGCTAAATTTATTATTTTTTATTAATTATTGACAAGTAAATTTTAGCTTGCTATTATAAATGCGACTAAGTCGCAATATTTGAAGAAATATGAATAAGAATGAATTAAATAAATTAATAAGTTTATTGGCTCAACAGGGCCTTCTTTTGACGTCTGGACGCAAGGCGGTGATAAGTGTTTTAGCGCAAGCTAAAAAACCTTTGTCCGCTGCTGAAATTATGGAGTCGGCTTTAATAAAAAAAGAGAAGATTAATCGAGCAACTGTTTATCGGTCTCTATCTTTTTTAGAAAGTAAAGGCGTTTTAGAACTATTAAGATTATCTGGAGATGAGCGTCTTTATCATTTAAATTTAGAACATCATCATCATCTTGTTTGTACTCTTTGTCATAAGATTGAGGTAATTCATTTTTGTAATCAATTAAACACCCAAGAAGATGAAATTAAAAAGAGCACTGGTTTTACTGTTAAAAAACATGTTTTGGAATTCTATGGTTTATGTAGAGAATGTTCTCAAAATTAATTTATTTTATTTATGAAGAAAAAAATTATAATAATACTAAGTCTTTTTTTGATAATTATTGCTTTTGTCTTTATTTTTAAGCGTAATGGAGGTAGTCAATCAAATGAGAATGCTGATATTACTGTAAATCAGGGAGAAGCGGGTAAAGTTGTGATTATGAGCAGTCTCTTTCCTTGGTATGATTTAGCTAAGCAAATTGGTGGTGATAAGGTTGAAGTGAGTTTATTACTTCCGCCGGGGGTTGGAGCTCACTCCTTTGAGCCAACACCTAGCGATATGCTTAAAATAAGCCAAGCAGATTTGTTTATATATACAGGAGATTATCTTGAGCCCTGGGCTATTGATTTGATTGCTAGCTTAGGGAGCGATGCTCCTAAGAGCATAGCTTTAGGCGAAGGCTTAGCTCAAATTAATAACGAAACTGATATTGAAGATGAGAGTGAAAATATTGATCATGAAGAACATATGCATTCCGGCCTTGATCCTCATATTTGGCTTGATCCAATGATATTATTTAATATAGCTGGGCGCTTGACTCAAGAATTGGCAAATGTAGATCCAGTTAATATTGATTATTATAATACTAATTTAGATGCCTATCGCCAGCGCTTAGAGAATTTAGATGCTGATTATAAAAAAACTTTGAGTAAGTGCGAGCAGAAGGAATTTGTTTATGCTGGTCATTATGCTTTTGCTTATTTAGCCAACCGCTATGACCTGCAATATGAAGCTGCTCAAGGATTTTCTCCAGATGCTGAAAGTAATCCTCAGCGCTTAACACAGTTAACAGATATAATTAAACGTTATCAGCTTAACTATATTTTTGCAGCGGAACTTGATAATCCGCAATTAGCGGAATCGCTGGCCCAGGAAGCTGGAGTAAAAATTCTTCTACTTAATTCTGCTCATAATTTAAGTAAAAGTGATTTAAGGGCTGGCTTAACTTATGAAGAAATAATGCGCAATAATTTAAAACAATTAAGTCTAGGATTAAAATGTCAGTAATATTAAAAGTAAAAAATATCAGTATTGATTATAATAATATTCCAGCCCTGAAAGATCTGTCTTTTGAAGTTAAAGGCGGCGCTTATGTCGGCTTAGCTGGGCCTAATGGCGCTGGTAAAACTAGTTTAGTTAAAGCTATTTTAGGTCTAACGTCTCTTAATAGTGGTGAAATAGAATTATTTGGTCAGCCCTTATCGAGTTTTTCACAGTGGGAAAAAATTGCTTATTTACCGCAAAAACATCAATATAATCAACTTTTTCCTGCCAGTGTTTTAGAGGTTGTTTTAAGCGGTTTGGCTGGCTTATCAAAACAGCCTAAAAAAGAGAGTCATGCAAGAGCCAGACTTCTATTAAATAATTTGGAAATCGGAGCAGAAGAGAATAAATTATTCAGTCGTTTATCGGGCGGACAGCAACAGCGTGTTTTATTGGCCCGAGCCTTAATTCGTCAGCCAGAATTATTAATTCTTGATGAGCCGACAACAGCGCTTGATCCCTTAGTTAGAGAAAAATTTTTTAAGATTTTAAATAAGATAAATAAGGAGCAGGGAACAGCAATTATTATGGTAACGCATGATACTTCCGATATTGGACGTTATGCTGAATCTTTATTATATTTAGACAGAAGCTTAATTTTCTACGGACTTTTTTCTGATTTTTGTGATTCAAAAGAAATGAAAGATTATTTTGGTGATTTTTCTCAGCATTTAATTTGTCATCAGCATGACCATTAATTTTATGGAGTTATTAAATTTTTTTAATTACGATTTTCTTATTCGCGCCCTTCTAGCAGGGTCAATGCTTGCTATTTTAGCTGGCGTTTTAGGGGTATTTTTAGTTTTACGTAAACTTTCTTTAATTGGTGATGGCTTATCTCATGTGAGTTTTGGTGCTGTAGCTTTAGGCTTATTACTTGGAATATATCCATTTTACGTTTCTTTGCCAATTACAGCTATAGCTGCCTTTTTGATATTTAGGCTGAGTGAACGTTCAAAATTCTATGGCGATGCCGCTATCGGCATTGTTTCATCAGTTGGTATTGCCGGTGGTGTAATTATTGCTAGTTTAGCTCAAGGTTTTAATGTTGACCTTTTTAGTTATTTGTTTGGCAGTTTACTCGCTATTAGCTGGAATGAATTATATTTTCTTTTAGTCCTAACTATTGTTAGTCTTGGTTTTATTGTTTACTACTATCGCCCCTTATTTGCTCTTGCCTTTGATGAAATGGCCGCTAAAGCCTTGGGAGTAAAGGTAAAATTTTTAAATACTGTTCTATTACTTTTAACTGCCTTAACAGTGGCGGCGGCGGTTAAGGCAGTCGGGGTAATGCTTGTTTCTGCTCTTTTGATTTTACCAGCGGCTAGTGCTCTTCAATTATCCAAGAATTTTAAGGTTACTTTATTTAGTGCTGCTGCTTGGGCTCTTTTATCAGTTTTGATTGGGCTGGCCTGTTCTTTATCTTTTAATTTGCCGACTGGCGCCAGTATTGTAATGGCCTCGTTTTTTATTTTTATTTTTAATTATTTTCTTGCTCGTTGGCGTTGATAATCTAAAAGTTAAGTAATTAAAAGAGCTTAGGTTGCTCTTTTTTGTTAATAAAAAACCCTTAATCTTTTAAATTAAGGGTCTTGATGGGGGATGTTTTTATCTGGTAGCGGATCGTGATAATTCTGGAAACATCACTTTTTCAATTTGAATAGTGATTAATCTTTTTTGGATTATAAAGTAACTTTCATCTGTCCTCTGTTTTAATTTTTCTTCAATTTCAAGCCAATAGGTTTGAAAATTGCTAGCTAGTACGGGGTCATCAATGTTCTTGATGCAAGTTGTTAGTTTTTCTATTAATTCTCTGGCATTTTCCTCGCTCGGATTGTTTTTGATAGACATGTTGATTAAATTAAACAAAGAGCGTAATTCTTTAAATTTGTTTACTTCTTTACTTGCCATGTTGTCTGAATTTTTAATGAAACAATATACTAATTATTTTTATTTAAATACAATTATTATGTATTGTCAAGAGGGCACTAGGGGTCTTGACCTAAATTAATTTTTGTACATCTGCTATAATAGTATTATGATTAAAATAACTCTTATTAGTGTTGGAGCCTTAAAAAATAAGGCTTTACAAAGTTTAGCGGTTGATTATATTAAACGCTTACAGCCTTATGCACGCTTGGAGCTGATTGAAACACCAGCTGCTTCTTTTGGTAAAAGCGATCAGGATAAGGCAAAAAAGCTAGAGAAAAAAGGCCTAGAGAAGGTTTTGCACAGATTTGAAAGTGAGTCTGTTTACTTGCTGGCAGAACGGGGAAAACTCTACGATTCAAGAAAATGGGCAGATTTTATGGATTCTTACGATGGGAAAGATTTAGTTTTTGTTATTGCCGGCGCTCTTGGTTGGGATAAAGATCTATTAGCTAAGTATCAATGTTTATCATTATCGGCTTTGACTTTTCCGCATGAATTGGCTCGAGTGATTTTATTGGAACAAATTTATCGAGGACTTTCTATAGGTATGCACAAATCTTATCATTATTAAATAGCAATTTGAAAAAGAAAAAGCCTTTCAAAAAAAGAAAGGCTTTAAAATTTTATGTCTGCACTTGCATAATTAAATCTCGGAGGATCGTTAGGATCTTCACTAAGATTTCACCAGCAAGAGCAGAGGCTTCAGGCGGCATAGCCCAACGCAGAACGAGCACTAGTACCAGGAAGCCAATGATTGAACTTAATTCTTTCATATAATTAAATTAAGTTTATTAGATTGGGAACCCGAGTGACCAGCTCGTGTCTGCCACCTATTCTTTGTGAAGGCGGCCCCCATTCCCTGAGGACACTATTTATAAGTGCATCCGCAAAGAATGGGAGTTTTGGGAAATGCTTTGTGATGTATTTAAAAGAACTTATGACATTAGTTATACGGATGAAGCGCAATTTTGTTACATTTATTGAATGAATATGGATAAAATTAAATTAAAATATAATTTAGAATTAGCTAAAATATTAAATAATGCTTATAATCCGGAAAAGGCGCAGATTTTAGCTAGATTTTTTAAAACAGGGGCGGGGCAATATGGTGAGGGGGATAAGTTTCTTGGTATTAGTATGCCGAGCCTGCATCATCTAAGCAAGTCTTGGGCTGAGATGAGCGACAAGGCTCTAGAAGAGCTCTTAGTGAGTCCTTATCATGAAATTAGAATGTTGGGAGCTTTGATTATGGTTTTACGCTATCAGGCAGCTAAAACGGATCTGGCTAAAAGCAAGGCGATGAAATTTTACTTACAACATCGGACTTCTTTAAATAATTGGGATTTAGTGGATGTGACTGCGCCTAAAGTTTGGGGCGATTATTTAACTACTCATGTATTCGCGCGCAAGGACTTATATAAATTTGCTCGCTCCAAAAATCTTTGGGAGAGACGCTTAGCCATGGTTGCCTGTTATGCGCTTATTAGAAATAATGATTTCAAAGATACAATTGCTCTTAGTCTTTTATTGTTGAATGATCAAGAAGATTTGATGCATAAAGCGGTTGGCTGGATGTTGAGAGAACTGGGAAAGAGAGATGTAAAATTATTAACCAAGTTTATTATAGAAAACGGTGCCCGCATGCCACGTACTTGTTTGCGTTACGCGATTGAACATTTTTCTAAAGAAGAGCGACAAAAATATTTACAAATAAAATATCAGAGCAGGAATTAATTAATGTTTATTTGTATTACAATTTTCTAGAACGAGTAATTTTTATTTGTCAAGTAAATTAAATCGTCCCAGCCCTTGTATTTATTGGCATTAAATTAATAGTGTGCTATAATATCCTTATAAACAGGGAATGATATTTATAAACTCTTGTTTAATCCAATAAACAAAGGCTTAAATTCATTTTTTATCTTGTTTATAAATATTTATTATTTTTTAAATATTTTTTTAATCGGCTTACTTATTACGCTGTTTTAGCTTTAACGCTAATACTCCGTAATGAAGGCCCCATGCAAAACGTATGCCAAAAATGACTAAGGCACAGATCGTTGCCACTTTAGCTGAAGCTACAGGCTTAAGCAAAAAGGATGTTGCTGGTTTCTTTGAAACCTTTTCCGACTTAGCTTACAAAGAAGTTAAGAAGAATGGAGAATGCTTAGTTCCTGGTTTCGGTAAATTAGTAAAGGCAAAAAGAAAGGCTCGTGAGGGCCGCAATCCTGCTACAGGTGAGACCATTAAGATTCCTGCTAAGACTGTAGTTAAGTTCCGCTTAGCTAAAGCGGTTAAAGACGCTGTTCTCTAATAGAAAAATTTTTTCTTCTAGATACTAAAAAAGCACCTACGGAATCAGGTGCTTTTTTATACACTTAAATTAAAATTACCAGTATTGTCCTAAGCCGTGTTTCATTAATTTATTGCGTAGCTTAGTGTTACGGTGTAAGTATAAGACGAGGGAGCTTAGTTCTATTTGATAACGATTTTTAATTACCTTAAACTTTAGGCCAGCGTCAGCCTTAAAGGCGCGACGAATGGTTTTATCGGTTACGCCACCAAGTTTAGCTGCTTCAGCGACTGAGAGCCAAATTGGATGCTTGGGGCTGTTAATTTTAAAATGAGTGAGCATAAGGCAATGTTTTTAAGTCTAGATTATATTGGACTAAAACTCTAATATGGCTTGATATTAGCAGTTAAAGTGCTATAAGTCAAGACTTAAAATAACATTAGGATTATGGCTAAATTATCAATTTATGATAATGGTAAAGACCGGGTAATCTGAAATATTCAGTTTTTGGTTAAAGCTATCGTAGCCATTAAAATTGCAAGAAATATGTTTACAGTGCGTAATAAATATAAGGCATAAATAGTCTTATAAAAAATATTTATCAACTTGCTTTTTTAGGTCTTTATGATAGAATAAAAGAGTAAAATTTGGTTTTAATGAGAGGGGGTATATCCCTTGTTTTTAATTACATACATGACCGCAAATTTGGTAAAAAAATTTAAAGAAAAACAATTACTGCACCAGCTAAAGAGTCACGATAAAGATGCCTTTATTAAGGTTTATGATGAGTATGTTCAGGACGTTTATCGTTTTGTTTATTTTAAAATTGGAAGAGAGGCTGATGCACAGGATTTAACTTCAATGATATTTCTTAAGGCTTGGCATTATATTCAAACCAACTCTTTGACTGACAGTAAGACTTTAAGAGCCTTAGTTTATAAAATTGCTCGTACCTCTATCATTGATCATTACCGGGAGAGTAGTAATAAATTAGAATTATCACTTGATGATGAAAATCATCCGATTGATATTATTGATGATAAATCTGGGCCGGACGATAATATGGACAGGTCTGCCGACCTAGCCTTGATTCATAAACAGTTGCCTTTACTAAAAGAAGAATATCGGGAAGTGATTGTTTTGCGATTTATTGATGATCTTAGTTTGGAAGAAATTGCGGAAGTTACAGGTAAGGGCAGGGGTAATGTCCGGGTTATTTTACACCGAGCAATGGCCGCTTTAAAAGAGATGGTGGAGAGTGAAATGAAGAAAAAATAGTTGTTTGACAATCGTCTAATAATCGTCTATAATATGACTATATATGTTTAGTCCAAATTATATAATTTCTAATAAATTATTAGCTAATATTAAAAGAATTAGCGAAATAATTAGTAAGCTTAATAATCGCAATTTTTCGCGTGTAATTTTATTGGATATGGAACGGCGGGCTCGCGAAATATCCGCTTTTTCTTCAACTAGCATTGAGGGCAACCCCTTACCTTTAATGGACGTAAAAAGAATTTTGAAAAATAAACCAGAAAATGCCAGAGATAGTGAAAAGGAGGTTTTGAATTATAACAAAGCTTTAATTAAATTAAATGCTTTAATTAAATCTAATCAAGAAATTTTTAATACCAAATTAATATTACAAATTCAGCAAACAATTACCACGGGACTGATCGAAGCTTATCGTTGTGGAAAAATCCGTCAAGAGCCAGTTTTTATTAATAATCCTAAGACACATCAAACTGTTTATCTGCCGCCAGATTATCAGGAAGTAGACAAGTTATTAGAAGAATTATTTACTTATTTGGATAAAAATAAGAATATTGTAGATCCTTTAATTTTGGCAGGGTTATTTCATAAACAATTTGTGCTTATTCATCCTTTCATGGATGGTAATGGGCGCACCACTAGATTGGCCACTAAGGTGTTATTGGCTAAAATGGGGCTGGATACTTTTTATCTTTTTAGCTTTGAGAATTATTATAATAAAAATGTTAGTCGTTATTTTCAGGAAGTTGGTGCTTTGGGAGATTATTATGAAATTAAAGATAAAATAGATTTTACTTCTTGGTTGGAATATTTCACCGATGGTATTATTGATGAACTTTTACGAGTTATGAAAGAGCTGGAAAAAGAAAATAATTCTCCGGCCCAAGAATTAAAAGAGCATCATCAAAAAATTATTGCTTATATTAAAAAAAGAGGTTATATCATGGATAAAGATTATGCCAACTTAACCGAACGGGCTAAGCCAACTAGAAATTTGGATTTTAGAAAATTAATAGCTGAGGGCATGATTGAAAAGCTTGGTAAGGGGAAGGCAACTTATTATAAATTCAAATAGTTTTTTGTGACTTAATAATTATTTATTGTATACTGATAGTGTGCTTGAGGGGCGTCAGCCCTATTCGGCTTAATAAGCTGAAGGCAGGCATAATAAAAAAGATTTCAGAAATGAAGTCTTTTTTGTTGGGTGAAGTTTAATCCTCTATTTAAAATTAAAACAAAATAAGCACCCAGAAGGGTGCTTATTTTTTTATCCTATTATCATTAATAAATATCATCAAAATCATACTTAAGTCTAGAAATATCTAGACTTAAGTCAATTGTGGATAAATATAACCAATAAAGACGGGCTTTTTTTCGCTTGTCAACTGTAACATTTTCCTCTATATTACGTATATTAGAGCGTATGACAGAAAATAATTTACTCAAACAATTAAAGAGCCTCAAAAATATTAAACCCGAAGATTCTTGGTTAAAGAGTAATCGGGAAATTTTGCTTGCTCAAATTTCTAATTCTGGAGCTCAGGAGTTGTCTGCTTGGAAGCGTCTTATTATTGATACTCGTAGTTTTATGTCTACAGTTTCTAAGCCGGCTATTTCTTTTGCCTCATTATTATTAGTATTAGTTGGTGCTAGTGCTTTTAGTTACTTAGCTTTTAGTAAGACTAAGCCAAACGACTCTTTATATATTGCTCGTATTATTTCAGAGAAGGCTAAATTAACTACTGTCTTTAATGAAGAGGAAAGAGAGAAAATGGAAGTGCGCTTTGCTACAAACCACGCTGAAGATATTACTGAGGTTTTAGCTTCTAAAGTTGTTGATGAAAACAATCAAGATCAAGTGGCTAAATTAAATGAGAATTTTAATAAAGAAATTAACACTGTGCGTACTCGCATCGTTGCTTTGAGTAATAGCAATAAGAATGTAGAAAGCAGGACTGCTGACATTGTCAGTTCTACAACCTCTGAAGATGAAACTATAATGACTGCTAGCAATGAAAAGGATAAAGCCGGTGTTCAATTAAATGTTAGAGATGAGATTAAGACTGATGGTATGGTTGACTCAACTGCAGTTGCCACTGACACCCCAGAGTTAAGTTCTGAAGCCGAAGCTGACTTAATGGCAGAAAATTTAGCAGCTCCAGAAGATATAAAGGGAGCTGAAGAAATTTTAGATGAGGCTCAAAGTTTATTCGATAACAAAGAATACGACAGTGCTTTAAATAAATTAAAAGAAGTTAAAGAGCTAATGAAATAATTGTTTCTTTATCCGTCTAAGGTGAAAGCTGAGGACGGTCGCCGGTGTTTATTAGTTTATCTTTCTGAGTCGATGCCTTTTTAGAAGAGCAGATTACTGAATTCTTCCGATATGGATCGTAAAGGAGATAAATTAATAAATCCTGGTGACTCCGACGGCCGTGGATTTATCTACTACCGCCGGTTAGCCTGGGTTAAAGCCAGTCTAAGCAAGGTCGAATCCCGTCAGGGAAGACTGTGCTCATTATAAATTTAGAATGTTTTTTCAGACAGATTATCCTAATATCTCTCCAATGTCTGCCTTTTGTTTCTAACAAGGCGTAGACTCAACTGATAATGAAGCTCCCGTAGATTGATTAAGCTTTTCTCCAGCCTCGGCTAAACAAGCTTTAAGGTTGGTAGATCTTAATTGTTTTTACCAGTTCTAAAAGCCTGCTTCAACCGATGTGTTGGTGGAGCGGGATTCCGATCAATCTATAAATGCTTTAAAGTCTCAAGAGTTTACTACCTTAATAGAGATGAAAGAAGATGAAAGAGAAAAAAGGAAAATCGACTTGAAAATCCAAACCTTATCATTTGACGTTTAGTTTACACTACTATTGTGTGGACAATCGTAAATGATTTAATTATTACTTATGAAAAAATTACGCAAATTTTTAACCCTCAGCGTAATGGTAATGTCAATCGCTGTTATGAGCGGTTTCGCTTCCTTGACTCCTGCTAACGCATCTGCTCAAGCTGGTGATTTGATTAAAATGGATGGTTTATCCTCTGTTTATTACCTTGGTGCTGATGGTAAGAGATACGTTTTCCCTAGCGAATCCGTATATTTCTCATGGTACAGCGATTTCAGCGGCGTGGTTACAATCCCTGCTTCTGAATTACAGTCCTATCCTTTAGGCGCTAACGTTACTATGAGACCTGGTACTAGTCTTGTTAAGATTACTACCGACCCTAAGGTATATGCTGTCTCTGCTGACGGTACTTTACGTTGGGTACAGAGTGAAGCTGATGCAATCGCTTTATTTGGTTCCTCTTGGGCCTCTAGAGTTGTTGATGTAGCTGACTCTTTCTTCACTAACTACACTATCGGTACTCCTTTAGTATCCGGTACATACCCAGCTGGTACTTTATTAAAGAATGCTAACAATGCTAGCGTTTATTACTTTGATGGTACTAACTATCGTATGATTGGTAGTGATGCTGCTTTTACAGCTAATCGTTTTAGTTATAGTAAC
>JAFGTW010000014.1 GCA_016938835.1 Patescibacteria group bacterium | reverse complement strand
AGCCGTAAGCCACCTGTGGCGTGCTTACTATAATGTGTGTTCTGTCGCCGAAAGGGCAAGCCAACCACTAAGCCCCTGGGCAAGTGGACAGGCAAGCCATGAGGGGAACTTGTGGGTTGGGGTGTTTAAAGTTCTAAATCAACTATCGGTATAGTGGTTAAACCTTTTATACCCTCTTTTTTTAAATTTATTAATACATTTTCACTACAAATCAAAATCGGAGCTTTTTGCAACTTAGATCCAAAGGCAACATCAGTGATATAGAAATTATTCTCAATATTCTGATTGACTATTTTGGAATACCTTTTTTTCTCTACCATTACCATTCTTTTTTTTGATGTAATAGATATTGGTTCGTTACAAACGTCACATACATCAGTAAAATCAATTAGTTCTTTATCTATAGAAATAACATTTTTACATTGAAATATATACCTATCAGAATAATTATCGAGTTTTATAAAGTCGTTGTTTTTATAATTATTCTTTTCTACAAAGTTTTTAAAATCAGTAGAGCAAATTGTGACTCCGCCATACATTAAGGCTAAAAAATCACTTTTCATCTTTGGTAATTTAACTTGTGTATTCAAATAATTATCACTTAATAAACGCTCACAACCATTACAAAGGAGATCGCTATTTTTGCTTATCCATTCAGTTTTATAATCTTCATCTTTAAAAAATAATTCATATCCCTTTATTTTTATCATTCCGGTGTCTCCTCACTTAACCAACTTTGTACAATTTGCCAAAATCTTGAATCAAATGCGTGTTCTTTCGCCCATTTAATATTTTCTTCACTTAATTGATCCGGGTTATCCGAGAAAAACCGGGCGGCGGCATCTGCATATTGATCCATATTTACCAAATAAAATCGGGCCATCGCCTCCTTGGTTTCTGCTAAAGAAAAATAACTTTGGATAACACGTCCAGAATTTCCAGGCCCAGGTTTCATACCATGATTGTACTTATCTAAAAAGACATATAAATCTCTGTGAAGCTGCTTATGTCGACCTTTTTCTATTGGTACTAAATCCTGTTTATATTCACCTCCCAAAAACATAGGGAAAGCATGGTGCAATTCATATGGCCCATTTTCTCTAATATTTTCTTTCGCATAATCAACGATTTTACTAACAGTAATACATGTTAATATTGAAAATACAACACCAGCCGCAACCCATGCCGCGATTGCAGCACCACCACCGCCAGCGACTGCCGCTACTGCTTGTGGCATCCTGCCATCAGGGTCAATATATTTTATAGGATTGTTATTATTAAAATTATAAGGTGAAAGATTGTGAAAGTTATATAAACCGCCATTAGGCAGACTATCATTTCTTTCTGCTTGTTCACTTGTGAAAGCATAAGGGATATAGCTTTCCATTGCTGGGTCAGTACTTAACCAGCAAGCTGTTTTAGGATTGAAATACCTGCTGCCGTAATAATAAAGATTTGTATCTTCATCCAATTCCTTGCCGGT
>JAFGTW010000013.1 GCA_016938835.1 Patescibacteria group bacterium | reverse complement strand
TGGGGTGCCTACCGGGAATCGAACCCGGACTCACGGAACCACAATCCGCTGTTCTACCACTAAACTATAGGCACCATATTAGTCTATCTTACAAGACTATTCTTCTTGTCCGCAATGATGAGAGCAACAACTACAATCACAACCAAAATTAGCTGAAAATAATTCTTCAATCTCTTCTCTAGTTTTATTAACTTTAACTGGAGCCTTTTTGCTTACTTTTGTTGTTGTTTTTTTAACTATTTTCTTATCAGCCATATATATAAATATTAATATTTTTTAAATTCGTACGCCCAGTAGGAATCGAACCTACATATTCAGCTTAGAAGGCTGGTGTTCTATCCATTGAACTATGGGCGCCCTTTTTCAATATTCTGATAATACAAGATAAAAACATGACTGTCAAATAAAAATAATGACTAAAGTTAGCCTTATTTTTTTAAATTTCTCTGTCTCCTCGCTTCAAAAACAATAATCCCTGCGCTCACTGACACATTCAATGAATCAATTCCTGCTTGCATAGGAATAATTATATTATTATCAGCCCTATCAATCCAAAAATCGCTAAGCCCAGTAGCCTCCGTTCCCATAACGATAGCAGCCGCTTGTTGCCAGTTAATGTCAGTATATTTCTTAGCTGCTTTAATATTAGTAGCAAAAACCTTTATTTTTTTCTCCTTTAACCAAGAAATTGTTTCTTCTGGACTTGCTAGAACAACCTGATCACTAAAAACATGTCCGGAGCTAGCTTTAATAACATTAGGGTTATAAAGATCTGTTTGTAAATTATTAAGAATAATCGCATCAACCTTAGCAGCATAAGCTGTACGCAACATTGCCCCCAGATTTCCCGGTTTTTCTACCGCCTCTAATATTAAAATTAACGGCTTATCTTTTATGTTTAAGTCCTGTAAAGATCGATAGCGCGGACGCACTAAAGCTAGCCAACCATTGGGATTGTCAGCGTAAGCAATTTTATGAAAAACTTCTTCTGAAACTAAAGTTACTTCCACTGGAGACTCTTTCCAATCTTCTTTGCTCAATTCTGGGCAATATAAGACCTCAACAAATTCAAAACCATAGTCAAAAGCGACTTTAATTTCCCTAAGACCATCAACCACCACTAATTCTTGTTCCTGCCTTGATCGCGACTTTCGCAATTTAACAATATTTTTTACTAAAGGATTTTGTAGACTAGTAATATTTATATTCATATCTAAACTTTATATCTTATTTGATAAAATTTCAATAACTTCAAACAACCCGCTTTTTAAATATGTATTACTAGTAAAATCTACTTTTTCTTTATCTTTAATTTTGTTATAATAACAATAATTAACATTAATATGTCCTTATGAATGAACAATCTCAAACTAGATATAATTTTATCACTGGTCATAGTGTAATTTTTGCACCTAAACGTCAAAAAAGACCAAATGACACTAATTCTAAAATAAAATCAAACAATTCTTGCCCCTTTTGCACCGAAAACATAAAAAAGAAAACCATTCTTGAGCAAATTCCAAAAACAGGAAATTGGAAAAGCGTAGCTATAAAAAATATTTTTCCAGCTCTCTCAAATAAAAACAAAAAGGCTTATGGTTATCAAGAAATACTTATTGATACTAATAAGCATATAACAAATTTTTCTGATTTAACTCTCCCTCAGATAAAAAACTTACTTATTTTATTTCAGAAGCGTAGTGACAAACTAGCTAAAGATAAAAAAATAAATTATATTCTTTGTTTTAAAAATCAGGGCCGAGCCGCTGGCGCTTCCTTACAACATATTCATTCACAAATTTTTGCTTCCGCTATTTTACCACCAGACATAATTGAGGAAAGAAACCGCGTGGCACTCTACCAGGCTGAAAATAAAAGTTGTCCTTACTGTGAATTAACAAAAATGGAAGAATTAGGACCAAGGCTTATTTGGCGAGATAAAAATATTATTGCTTTTTGCCCCTTTGCTAGTCAATACCCTTATGAAGCCTGGATAATTAGCCGTCGTCATGTAGATAATATTAGCTTATTAAAAACTAATGAACTAAATTCTTTAGCTAAAGCTTTACAAAAAATTTCTCAAAAATTATCTGGGCTTAATTATGACTTTAATTTCTTCACCCATAATGATTTAAGTAATAATCATCAACATTTCTATCTTAAAGTTCAGCCACGTCCAAATATTTGGGCAGGAGTTGAGTTAGGGTCGGGATTAATTATAAATCCTGTGCTACCTGAAACAGCCGCTAAATACTATAAAAAATAATATGCCTATCCCTCAATTAAAAACTATATCCAAGCCAAAAGCCGACTTTTGGCGAAATAATCATTCTCCAAAAAAGAAAAATCTTAAACTAAAACATAAACTAATTGTTATAGTTATGCTTTTAGCTGCTCTAGGATTATTAGCTGCTTTTATTTTAGTTGCCTGGGCATCACGCGACCTACCAAATCCAAACCAATTAATTAATCGGGAGGTGGCACAAAGCACAAAAATCTATGATCGTAGCGGTGAACATATTTTATATGAAATACATGGCGAAGAAAAACGAACCTTAATCAATTTAGAAGAGGTTCCTGATAGCGTAAAGAATGCTACGATATCTATTGAAGATAAAAACTTTTACAAACATGGTGGCTTTAGTATTTGGGCTATGGTTCGAACAGTAATTACTAATGTTATTTATAATAGAAAAGCTGGCGGATCAACTTTAACTCAACAATTTATTAAAAACGCTGTTTTAAGCTCTGAAAAAAGTTATGTTCGTAAAATTAAAGAAATAATTTTAGCTCAAAGAATAGAAAAAAAATTTAGTAAAGATGAAATTTTACAAATGTATTTAAATGAAATTCCTTATGGATCAAACACTTACGGTGTTGAAGCTGCTAGTCAAAAATATTTTGGCAAAAGTGTGCGTGACATTAACTTAGCTGAATCAGCTTTATTAGCAGCACTCCCTCAATCTCCCAGCCGTTATTCTCCTTATGGTAATAATAAAGATTTATTATTAGGGCGCAAGGATTATATTTTAGATTTAATGGCTGAACAGGGATATATTTCTGAAGCCGAAAAAAATGCAGCTAAAAGTTATGAGATTAAATTTGAAAAACAAGAAACAAATATAACCGCCCCCCATTTCGTGATGATGATTAAAGAGTTGTTATCACAAAAATACGGAGAAACTGAAGTTGAACAAGGTGGCTTAAAAATTTACACCACTATTGATTGGGATAAACAAAAAAATGCTGAAGAAGCAATTAAAAATAAAACTGAAAATTATCAAGAAAAGTATAATGCTAATAATGCAGCCTTGGTAGCGATTGACCCTAAAACCGGACAAGTTTTAGCTATGGTTGGTTCGCGTGATTATTTTGATGATGAAATTGATGGACAAGTAAACGTAACCACTCGACCTCGACAACCTGGGTCATCAATGAAGCCAATTATATATGCTTCTCTTTTTGAACAAGGCTATACTCCAAACACAAAACTTTATGATGTTGTCACTAACTTTTCTACTGATAGTGGAAATCCTTATACTCCTCATAATTATAATGGAAAAGAGCTTGGGCCAGTTAGTATTAGACAGGCTTTAGCTGGATCACTTAATATTCCCGCAGTTAAAGCAATTTATTTAGCTGGTATTAATCAGGTTTTAAATTTAGCGGAAAACCTTGGTTATAGCACTTTCGGTGATCGTAGTCGTTTTGGTTTATCTCTTGTTCTTGGTGGTGGCGAAGTAAAAATGATAGAACATGTTAATGCTTATAGCGCTTTTTCTCGAGAGGGTAAAGTAAACGAAATAGCTCTTATCTTAAAAATTGAAGATAAAGATGGGAAAATTTTAGAAGAATATAAAAACAAGCAAGGCAGAGCTCTAACCACTAAAGCTGCTAGAATGATAAATAGCATTCTAAGCGACAATGATGCCCGTGCCTATGTCTTTGGACCTAAAAACTGGTTAATCCTTGAGGATCGCCCCGTAGCGGCTAAAACAGGCACAACTAATGATTTCCGTGATGCTTGGACAATTGGATACACACCCTCTTTGGTAGCTGGAGTTTGGGTTGGCAACACTGACAATACAAAAATGAAGGCTGGCGCAGACGGTAGTGTCGTCGCTGCTCCTATCTGGAATGAATTTATGAAAAAATCTCTAACCGGAACCCCAGTTGAAATCTTTAATGCTTTAAGTGATGAAAAAACTGGTAAAGCAGCTATTGATGGTGAATTAGAATACATGCATAAAATTATTATTGACGGCACAACTGGCCTACCAGCAAATATTAACACTTTAGAAGAAAATAAAGTTGAGGTTGAGATATATAATCATCATAGCATTCTATATTACGTGGATAAAAATGACCCTCTTGGACCAGAACCAAAAGATCCAACTACTGACCCTCAGTTTTTAGCCTGGGAAGAAGCTATTCAACGCTGGGCGCAAGAAAATAATCAAAGCTCAAATCAAGAGCTAATTAACAATCTAGATTTAATTAAACTAGAAAATCAACCAAATTTAAATATTATCAGCCCTCAAAACGGCGCTATAGTAAGTTCTGATATACTTAAAATTATTGTTGATGCAAATGCTCCCAGAGGAATAAGTACCATCAAATATTATCTCAACGATGAACTACTTCCCGGACAAGGATCTGAAAAAGAAATTAACATATCTTTAGCCGGTCTCCCTAATGGCTATCAAACAATTACCGTAATCGCTTGTGATGATGTTGGTAATTGTAAAAATGAATCAGTTAACTATAATTTAGTCATACAATAAAAATCAAATCAAAAAAGACCTTAAATATATCTAAGGTCTTTTTTTTAATTTCAAAAATATTCTAATTTCTTATCGGCATAACAACATATAAATAATCTTCATCATTTATTGAAGATAGGGCACAGGGGGTATTATTGTTTATAACTTGCAACATCACTACCTCACTATCAATAATATTTAAACCATCTAAAAGATATCTATAATTAATAGTAACATCATTATCATCTCCCGAAACATCAGCCTTTAAATCAATAGAACTTTCTCCATTTTGACCAGATGATGAATAAACATTAATTAAACCTTTTTTAAACACCAAAGAAACATCAAAAATTCCTGTTTTAGAAAAAATTGAAGAAGCTTTTATTGCTCTAATTAGCTCTTGCCTATTAATTTCTGTTTTAGTTTTATATTTATCCGGTATAATCTGTTTATAATCAGGATATTGACCATTAATTAAACGAGAAATGAGTTCAATTGAATCTAAACTAAATAAAATCTGATTATCAGCTAAATATATTTTTATCACATCAGACTCCATTAACTGAACATCGCTACTATAATTTGAGATAATTCTTAATACTTCTTGCACTGTTTTTGCAGGAACAACAACTTTTACCTCATCAATATTTCCATTTTTAACACTAATTTTTCTTTCGGCTAAACGATAACTATCCGTTGCTACTAAAGTAAGGCTCTTATTATTAAAAGAAAACATTACTCCTGATAATTCAAGTCTATTATCATTATTTGCAACCGCAAAAGCTACACTGCTTAAAGCTTTTTTAAATTCAAAAATATTCAACTCACAGTAACTATTTTTATCAATCACTGGAATTAAGGGAAATTCTTTAGATGACTCTCCTTTTATTTTTGTTTTATAATTACCACAGCGTAATAAAACTTCATTTTCATTTTCATTAAATTCAACCCTTTCTGAAGGAAGTAAGCCAACGTAGTCACTAATTGTTTTTGCGTCTACTGTCATCTCACCAATTTCATCAACCTTACCTCTAAGTTGATGACTTATCCCAATTTCTAAATTAGTACTAATTAACTCTATCCCATTTTCTCCTGCTCGAATTAAAATATTATTTAATATAGGTAAATTAATATTTTTACTATTTATATGATTGACTATAGCTAGTCCCTTTTTGAGATTTTCTTGTAAGCAGATAAATTTCATATATTATATATTAATTTATATATATTTTAGTAATAGTAATAATAAGGGTTGTGGAAAATAGAGGAAATGATTATTTTTAGTTTATTATTAGATAAATATTCTTGGGGATAGAAATGTTTTTTGTTTGTGTGTTGAACCTGTTTAAAAAGTGGAATATTTTTTTAACCTGGGATAAGTATTGACTTATAAACTGGTTAGCATTTTTTAATCACAGGTTCTCTCACAGGAACTTTAATATTTATTAACAACTAGTCCACTATTTAATACTGAGAAGAGTTAAAAAATTGTTTAATTGATTCAATGTCTTGTTTTAATTTTTCGTTTTCACCATCTTTAATTTCACTAGATATTTTATTGTAGGCATGCATAGCGGTCGTATGATCTCTTCCGCCCATTTCTTGCCCTATACTGGGGTATGAAGTGCTTAATTCTTCTCTGATTAAATAAACTGCCACTTGTCTTGGTCCAACTAATTCTTTGCGACGACTACTACCAATAATATCCTTTATGCTTATTTCATAAAAATTAGCAACCGCTTCAATAATTTCTTTAGGAGTTAAGGATTTTGCTTGGAGGCTAGAGACGTAGTCACTTAAAGCGGCTTTAACACTTTTTAAGGTGGGAACGGAATTATTTAATTGATGAATAACTATAACTTTATTAAGAGCTCCTTCAAGTTCTCTTATATTATTTTGAACATTATTGGCAATAAATACCAAAACATCTTTATCAAGAGGAAACTCTTTTTCTAAAGATTTTTTTTCTAAAATAGCAATCTTAGTTTCAATGTCAGGCTTTCCAACATCCGCAACCATACCAGACTCGAAACGAGAAATTAATCTTTTTTCAATGGCGGGAATAGACTTAGGTGGTCGATCAGATGTCATTACTATTTGTTTATCACTTTGCTGTAGTTCGTTAAAGGTATGAAAAAACTCTTCTTGAGTACCATCTTTACCTCCCATAAACTGAACATCATCAATTAAAAGAAGATCAACATTTCGGTACATATTTTTAAAATCCTTTCCTTTGCCGGTTTGTACTGCTTGAATATAGTTGTTAGTGAATTTTTCACTAGTTGTATATAAAAGTTTATCTGTATGTTTGGCTACTTCATTACCAATTGCTTGAAGTAAGTGAGTCTTACCTAATCCAACTCCACCATAAATAAAAAGAGGATTATAAGCCTTTCCTAAATTATTAACAACTGCACGACAAGCAGCATGAGCTAATTCGTTGCCCTTACCAACAACAAAATTTTCAAAAACATATTTAGGATTTAAGCCAAAACGATTAACATTAACACTTTTAATTTCTGTGTTAGGGGTGAGTATTTTTACTTCATTTTGATAAGTTATTTTTTGTGAATCTTTATCACCACCAATAACTGCTTGATTAGGAAGATGGCGTAATTCTATTTTATAAATAATTTGATTTAATTTTTGTTTAGTAATATTTTCTAAAGAGTTAACAATATTTTTATGATACTTTTCTTCAAGCCATTTTTTTACAAAAGCATTAGGTACACAAATAATAGCACTTCCATTTTCAAGAGATGCTAAAAAAGTGTCTTTAAACCAGGTTACAAAATTAACTCTTGATAAATTAATCTCTAGTTCCCCTAATGTTGCCTGCCAGATTTGATCATTATTCATAAATTTATTTGTATGTTCATATTATAAGGGATAAAGCTGAGCCCTACAAGCTGAGACTTTGTTTATAAGGTGTTTATAATAAGTGTATAAGTTTTAGATATTAAATATTGACCTTTTAAAAAATTAGTGTTATCTTAGTTATAATTAAATAGAATAAATAAAGAAGTATGCCCAAGAGAACTTATCAACCAAGTAAACGACGTGCTCAAAAAAAACACGGCTTTTTAAAAAGGATGAGCACTAAAGACGGACGCGATGTTTTAAAGAGGCGGCGTGACAAAGGACGCGAAGTTTTATCTAAGTAGATAATATTCCCATGATTCCTAGCGCTCATAAAATAAGCCTAGACAGGGATTTTGAAAAAATTTTTAAAACCGGCCGTAGCATATACGGGCGGTTTTTAGGCTTTAAAATTCTTAAGAATAATTTAGATTATTCGCGTTTTAGTATTATATTAGGAAAAAAAATAAAAAAAAGTGCTGTTGCCAGACATCTTTTAAAAAGAAAAATATTTAATATTATTTCTAAAGAGCGAATAAAATTACCTTTTTCAATTGATTGTGTTATAATTGTTTTACCAAGCGCTAAAGAGTGTCCAAAACCAGAAGAGCTAGAAGTAGAAATTAAAGAAATGTTAGTCAAAATTGTTAAATAATAAAATAGTTTATGATAAATTATTTATCAAAAAGTATTGCTAATTTTTTAATATTATTAATTAAAGTATATCAAAAAACACTTTCCTTTGATCATGGGCCTTTAAATTATTTGCATCCGCATGGATTTTGCCGTTTTTATCCCACTTGCTCAGAGTATGGCATTCAAGTATTAAAAAAATACGGACCAATTAAAGGAAGTTTAAAAACTATTTGGCGTGTTTTACGCTGCAATCCATTTAATAAAGGGGGTTACGATCCTGTAAAATAAAAAATTATGTTAGAATTATTTCAAGTTATATTTTTTCAGCCAATTTTTAATTTGTTGATATTTTTGTATAATACTATTTCCATGCAGGATTTAGGGATTGCTATTATTTTATTAACAACGATTATTAAGTTAATTCTTTGGCCATTATCTAGAAAGTCAATTAAGTCTCAAAAAGCCCTACAAGAACTACAACCAAAAATTGATGAACTAAAAACAAAGTATAAAGGAGATCAACAGGCAATGGGTAAAGAGTTGATGGCTTTATATAAAAAATATAAAGTAAATCCATTTTCTTCATGTTTACCACTATTAATTCAGTTTCCAGTTTTTATTGCTATTTATAGAGTTTTTCGAGAAGATTTAAATAAGCATTTAGATTTAGTTTATTCTTTTTTAACTAGACCAGAGATTATAAACGCTAGTTTTTTGGGGCTATTAGATTTGTCTAAGCCAAATGTGTATTTAGCTATATTGGCAGGCGCTGCTCAGTTTTGGCAGGCTAAAATGATGATGGCTAAGAAAAAGAAAGGATTATTAGCAACAAATGTCAAAAAAGAAGGAATGGCTGAAATAATGAATAAGCAAATGCTCTATTTTATGCCTGCAATTACCATCTTTATTGGAGTTACTTTGCCTGGAGGATTAACTTTGTATTGGCTAATTTTAACAGCTTTGACAATTTTACAGCAAAAATTAGTTGCTAAAGAACAGGAAAAAGCACCTGTTATAGAGGGAGAAATAATAGAATAATTTTTTAGAATATAATTTTAGTTTTTAAAAAACCGGGAATACCCGGTTTTTAGTTAAAACTTCTATCTTTTCCTACAATAATATTTATTTTTTGTTCTATAATACCTATTTCTGTGGGAATAGGAACAAGCATGGTCTCGTCTAGTATTAATTCTCCAGTGCCGCTAATCTTGATACGCTTACTAGTTATAAAAGTGTTGTCTTGATTGCGACCACCAACAACTAAATTTAAATTATTATCACTTGAAATTATTTTATTTTTAAAAGCTAGATAATTATCATCATTAACATTAATTATCTTAATATTTGTTTTTTGTTTTAATTCTAAATGATAATCGTCATCTATTTCAATAATAGCGTCATTACTCAATAGCTCAGCTTTATTTAAGAATATATTATTTCCAGCATAGGCTATATCTATTTGTTGTACTCTTCGTGCTAGTAATATATTACAAGCTTCTTCTTCTTTTTTTATACCAAAAGAGTGAGCGATTGAGTTATTACCACCAATAGGAATAACTGAAAACAATACGTCTTTTTGAAAAAACCCGTAATCTTTATTGGTTATCATTGAGCTAATAACCTTATTAACTGTTTCATTGTTTCCAACTGCGATAATGTTTTTAATGCCGTTTTTTATTTCTGCCTGAATAACATCTTTAATATTTTTTATTGCACCTAATCTTATAATTTTACCATTTAAACCTAAATCAGTCAGACGAATTTCAACACGATTAATAGCGCGACGATAACGGCTTTTATTTAAAAAATCATCGTAAATATAGGCATTCATAAGCAATTACGATATTATTTATGCTTCAAGCTCTATTTTTTCTTTTTTATTCTCTCCTTTTTTTGAGTCTTCTGAGGAAACAATAATTTGTCCAGTTATAGAAGCTCCTCTTTCAATGGAAATTTCACCACACTGTACATCACCATTAATTTTAGCAGTTTTACCAATAGCAAGATATTTTTTAATTTTAATGTTTCCATTAATTTCACCAGCGATTAAAGCCTCTGATGCATCAATATTAGCGCTAACTTTTGCTTTTTCTCCAACAAAAACATTAGCAACAGTTTTTAGTGACCCTTCTAATGATCCTTCTATTACAATATCTCCTTGACCATTAAAGTTACCTTTTACTTTAATGGACGCGCCGATAATTGTTTCAGCGTCTTTAAACTTTTCAAATTTACCTTCTTTATTAAACATAAATTTAAATAATCTACCACCTCCTTTGAAGTAGATTTTTAATTTTAAGCCTTTATTAAATTAAATGCACTAATAGCTTTTCCTTTAAATATTTTAGAACAGATTTACATCTTTGTCAAAAATTTATTTAATGTTATTGTAATATATAAACATATTTCATTGCTTGTCAAATTATTAAATATCAGTTATGATTATTTTAACCTCGCCCTTGTAGTTTAATGGATAAAACAAGAATCTCCTAAGTTCTAGATCCAGGTTCGATTCCTGGCGAGGGCACATGATGTATGTGATGTATGTATTGACAGAAATATAATAAAGTGTTATAAATTATAACTATTAATTATTATTTTAGAGGCTAGTGTTCTTCGTAGAACATTTTGGGCCATTAGCTCAGTTGGCTAGAGCGCTTCCATGGCATGGAAGAGGTCAAGGGTTCAAGTCCCTTATGGTCCACATATATAAATCAGCTTAGGCTGATTTTTTGTTTTAAATATTTTTATTATAGATATAGTGTAAAATTTACTTGTAAATATGGTTTAATATATGTTCTTTGTAGAACATTCGATATTTTGTGGTTTAAAAATAATTAATTTATATTATAATATTTTAATAAAACAACTGTTAGTTAGAATTAATTAATGTTCTTTGTAGAACATTTTTTGTTTTAGTATATATTTTAAATTAAAACAATAAATAAGATCATTATTTAAAATAGATTTAATATTTATTGTTCTTTGTGGAACAATTAAATTTTATTTTGTTTTATGATTATTAATTTAAAAAAATATATGACTAATATTGTTTTATTTATAAATAGTAGTTTTTGTAAATGTTCTTTATAGAACATTCATTCTTTTAATTAAACATTATAGTTATTTAGTATTCTAAAACTGGGGTTATCAATATTTAATTTTTTTTATTTAAACAATATTTGTTCTTCGTAGAACAAAAATAAATAGTATAAAGATAGGCTTATTATTTATACATTTAATGGGAACAATATTTTTTTAAAAAATTTTTATATAATAAATTGCCTGCTTATTTTGTAAAATGTTCTACGAAGAACACTTAGTATAAAACATATTATGCTAATATTAGCATAATATATTTAAATTAGAGCTTATTTTTACTAATATTAAGTATATATAGTAAGTTTGCTTTTTAAAAATTGTGATGTATAATTATAATAATTAAAAATATAAATTAATTTTTTAAATTATTATGTACGATGTTATAATAATCGGTCAGGGTCCAGCTGGTATTACAGCAGGTATTTACGCTGCCCGCAGAGAAATGAAAACATTAATACTCGGAAAAGAGGCTGGTGGTCAAATAGTTTGGGCGGGAGAAATTGAAAATTATCCTGGTTTTATTAATATTAGTAATTTTGATTTTATTACTAAATTTACTGAACATGGTCTTGCTTCTGGAGCAGAAATTAAAACAACAGAAGTAAAAAGAATAGAAAGAAAGGAAAACGGAAACTTTACTGTTTATACAGAGAAAGAGGAATATGAGTCTAAAACGGTTATTGTTGCTATGGGTTTGGCTCCTCGTCGTTTAGCTGTTCCTGGGGAAATTGAATTAAGCGGAAGAGGTGTTTCATATTGTGCTAATTGTGATGGACCCTTATATCGGGGTAAGCAAGTGGCAGTCATTGGAAGTGGTAATTCCGCTTTTGATGCTGCTGAGGTTTTATCAAAAATTGCAGCAAAGGTTTATTTAATTGTTAGAGGAAATACATTTAAAGCTTTTGATTCTTTAGTTGAAGAAGTGAAATCGCGGGAAAATATTGAAATTATTACTAATGCAGGCATTGAGGCTATAGTTGGTGAAACAAAAGTCGAAAAAATTAAGTATAAAGATTCAGAAAATAATTTAATTGAACTCGATCTTGATGGAATTTTTATTGAAATAGGAAGGATTGCTAACACCGATTTAGTTGGTGATTTTGTTGAGCGCGACGATAAGTCTCAAATATTAGTTGATGAAAAACAGTCAACTAAAACTCCAGGATTATTTGCTGCCGGTGATGTTGTTAGTAGTGAATTTAAACAAATTACTATCGCGATAGGGCAAGCAACTGTAGCCGCCTTGTCGGCTTATCAATTTATTCAAGGGGCGGATAAACCAATCCAAGTTACATCAAAATAAATAGTATAAAATTAAATTAAAATAGCTCTTTCAGGGGCTATTTTTTTATAGTATAATAAAACTGTAATATAATTATATGAATACTAATAATAAAATACATTTAATTGCAGCTGATATGGGCTATGGACACCAAAGGGCTGTCTATCCTTTAATACAGTTCAGTCAAGAGGGTGTAATTAATCTTAATGATTATAGAAATATTGCAGATTGGGAAAAAAAATATTGGTTGAATAGTAAAAAGGCCTACGAAAAAATTTCATATTTTAAAAAAATCCCTTTACTAGGTGATTGGGTATTTCAAATAATGGATTATTTTCAAAGAATTGAAAATTTTTATCCTCAAAGAAATTTAAATGCACAAAGTTTTCAACAAAAATTATTTTTTAAGGCAGTAAAAAAAGGAGTTGGGCAAAAATTAATTGAAGAATTAAATTTAAATCCTTTACCTTTCGTTACCTCTTTTTTTGTAGCTGCTTATGCTGCTGAATATTATAATTATAAAGGTGATATTTATTGTATAGTTTGTGATGCTGATATTTCTCGTGCTTGGGCGCCAATAAACCCAGAAACAAGTCGGATTAAATATTTTGCTCCAAACAAAAGAGTTAAAAAAAGGTTAATGATGTATGGTGTTAATGAAAAAAACATTTTTATTACTGGATTTCCCTTGCCTTTAGAAAATATAGGCGATAATGAAGAAGTTCTTATTAAAAGCATGAGCCAAAGATTACTAAATCTTGATCCATTAAATGTAATAGATAAAAGTAATTTAAATTTTAAAATTAATGAAAATAAAGAGATAAATGAGGATAAAAAAATAGTTAATATTACTTTTGCTGTGGGCGGAGCTGGTGCTCAGAGAGAAATTGCAGCTGTGATTGTTAGAAAATTACAGAAAAGTTTAGAGGCTGGTAAAGTAAAATTAAATTTGATCGCGGGTAGTCGTCTAGATGTTTACAATTATTTTAATAGATTTTTAAAAGAATTAAAATTACAGAATAATTTGGCGATTGAGATAATTTATCATCCACAAAAAGCTGAATATTTTCGCTTATTTAATTTATGTCTTGAAAATACAGATATATTATGGACAAAGCCATCGGAATTAAGTTTTTATACTGGTTTAGGTTTGCCAATTATAATATCTGAACCTTTAGGGTCGCAAGAGGTTTTTAATCGTGAATGGTTAATTTCGATTGGAGCAGGGCTAGATAGTTTAAATCCAGAATATGTAGACGAGTGGTTGTTTGACTGGATAAATGATGGACGCCTAGCAAAAGCGAGTATCAATGCTTATTTATACGCTGAGCGTAAAGGAGTCGAAAATATTGAAAAACAAATATTATTAAAAGATTAATTTATGAGTTGGTTTGTTGTTGCTTTAGTTTCATATTTTTTATTGGCGATTGCTAATTTAATTGATAAATATTTAGTAGAAAAAGTTTTAGGTAGCGCTCGTGCCTATACTTTTATCGCCTGTGTCATGGGTTTGGTTGTATTTCTTATTGCTCCTTGGTTTTTAACCTGGCCTGGTTTTAGTGTTTTAGTTTTTAATTTATTTTTAGGCTTTCTTTTTGCGACCGCTTTATTGTTTTTATATGCATCTCTTCGTCGTGGCGAAGCTTCAAGAGCTGTTGTTATTATAGGTGGGTCAACACCTATTTTTTCTTTGCCCTTATCTTATTTTATTTTAGGGGATCAATTTAGTTTCAGTCAGTTGATAGCAATTATTCTTTTGATATTAGGAGTAGCTGTAGTTGCCTTTCTTCCTAAACATAGATTAGGGTTTTGGGATAATATATTTACTTCTATTAATTTAAAACAAAAATATTCAAGTCATAGTGTAATACTTGCTCTTGCCTCAGGGTTTACTTATGCCCTTTATTTTATTGGAACTAAGCTTGCTTATGAACAACAAAATTTTTTAAGTGCTTTTCTTTGGATTAGATTAGGTGCTGCTGTGGCCGCCGCTTTTATTTTATTCTCACCTCGGGCTAGGAGAGAAATTAAAGATTTATTTAAACACAAGCCTAGTCGAAAAAAGAATCAAAGTTTGGTCGCAGGCAATCAAGTTTTAGGATCAATTGGCTTTGTCTTACAAAATTATGCTATTTATTTGGGTCCAGTTGCCTTAGTAAATGCATTACAAGGAGTGCAGTATGCTTGGATAATAATTTTAGGTGTAATTTTATCTTTATTGGCACCAAAAATATTAAAAGAAGATATTTCTTGGCGAGTATTAATTCAAAAAGCTATTGCAGTTGTTTTAATTAGCAGTGGTATTTATTTTCTATTTTTATGAAGCTATCTTACAAAATATTTGGGTTAGTTTTAATTGTTTTTATTATTAGCCTGGCGATATTTACTAGAATATTTAATACCAGGAAGAATGAAATTCAAATTGAAAAAAATTCAGAATATTTTGGAGTAACTTTTTCAAAAAAATATGCTGATGAAATTGGTTTAAATTGGCAGGAGATTTATTTGGCAGTTTTAGATGATTTAAAGGTTAAAAATATTAGATTGCCTATATATTGGGATGAAATTGAAAAAAATAAGGGGGTATTTGATTATAGTGATTATGATTTCATGCTAACTGAGGGAGCAAAGAGAAATGTAAATTTTGTTATTAATGTTGGTTGGCGTTTGCCTCGTTGGCCGGAATGCCATGCTCCTCATTGGACTAATTCCGAAAACATTGAAAATATTCAAGAGGATACTTTAAAAATGTTAGAGAAAACAATTAATCGTTATAAAGATAATTCTTCTGTTAAGTTTTGGCAGATAGAAAATGAACCATTTTTAAATACTTTTGGTATTTGCCCTCCTAGCGATGAAGTTTTTTTTGCTAAGGAAGTAGCATTAATCAAGTCTCTTGATAAAAGACCGGTTATTGTATCTGGTCCTGGAGAATTAAATTTATGGCTTAAGGAAGCAAAGTATGGTGATATTTTTGGTACTACCATGTATCGGGTTATTTGGAACCCAGTTGTTGGTTATATGAAATATCCAATTCCTGCCTGGTTTTATCGGGTTAAAGCGTGGTTTGCTGGAATTTCTTCTGATAAAAGAATAATTATTGAACTTCAAGCTGAGCCTTGGGTTCCTCAAGGAAAAATTATATATTTATCTAAAAATGAAGCTCAATATTCTTTTGATGTTAAGCAATTTAAAGAAAATATTCAGTACGCCATTGACACGAAGTTTAATAAAGCTTATCTTTGGGGAGTTGAATGGTGGTATTGGCAGTATAAACATGACGACCAAAGTTTTTGGTTGTTTGCCAAAACAATATTTTAAATTATGTTATCAATAATAATCCCAACTTTAAATGAGGAGAAATATTTACCCAAACTTTTACAGGATATAAAAAAGCAAAATTTTTCTGATTATGAAATAATTGTTTCTGATGGCAGCTCTCAAGATAAAACGAAGGAAATTGCTTTAACAGAGGGCTGTATTTTTATTAGTGATGAAAAAAAATCTCCAGCTCGGCAAAGAAATAATGGGGCTAATGTTGCTAAAGGCGATACTCTTTTGTTTTTAGATGCTGATACTGAACTGCCTAATAATAGTTTAGAAAAGATGTATTTTGAATTTAAGCAGAGAAATTTAAGTGTGGCCGGGTTTTATTTAAATTTTAATTCTAAGAAGTTTATTTATCGATTATTTGAATTTTTTTATCATGGTACTTGTTGGCTGGGACAGTATTTTTTTCCAGCTTCAGTTGGAGTAGGCATCTTGGCTTCAAAAATAAAACATAATCAGATTAAAGGTTTTGATGAAAGTATTTTTATCGCTGAAGATTATGATTATATTAATCGTTTAGCTAAACTTGGACGTTATCGTATGATTAAATCAAGTTTTTTATATTTTTCTGTTCGGCGCTTAGAGAAGGAAGGGGTTATTAGGGTTTTATGGAAATGGTTTAAGGGTGGTGTTTACTTTTTAGTTAAAGGGCCAATACGTAAGAAGATAGTGAATTATGAATTTGGTAAGTATTAATATATTAAAAATGTTTATAAAAACAAGCCCAGACAGGCTTGTTTTGTTTTACTATAATTAATGCATAAAAACTTGGATTAGGGAGAATTTCCTGATATTTATTCGCTAGTGTTGTCATTGAATTAACAACTCACTTCTAGTTCAGAAAGTAGTTATTTATTATTCCCAAAAAATCAAAATCAATGAAATAAGCCCAATAAAAAAACCAATTAATTGCAGTTTACTAACAGGTTCCTTATAAAATATAACTCCTAATAAAATAGCAATAATAGCTGAGGCCACTGAAAAAACAATTGCCCCCCTACTTAAACCTGCGCCATTTTTTAGAGCAAACAGCCAAAAAGAATTGGCTATTAAATATAAAGAAAGACTAACTATAGCCAGCCAGGTATATTTTTGTAAAGACCAATTTTTTGCAAAAATATCAGCTAACGCCTCAAAAATAATTAGCAATGATAAAGGGATAATCCAATTAATCATATATTGTTAATATTAATTATTACTATTTTAGAAATAAAATAACCATGTTAAATTATAACAATAATAATTTAAAAATAAAAACAGGCTAAAAAGCCTGTTTTTATGATTGGAGCGGGTAGGGGGAATCGAACCCCCATCTTCAGCTTGGAAGGCTGACATAAAAGCCATTATACGATACCCGCAACAGCTGAAATTATTTTAAGTTATTATTAGTAAATCGTCAAATGTTTATTTAGTATCTTTAAGAGTATAGATAAAAATATAGGCAGAAGTCATAAGTATGGCTACAAAGAGAAAAAGGTATTTAAGTGGGTAAAAAATAATCATTATACCAGCTAAAACTGTGCCAATTAAGTATCCTAATGGTCCAGTGATGCGGAAAAAATTAATATAGCTCACATCCTCAGCGTCAACAATTTTGAAAAAATATGTTTCTCTCATAGATTCAACTAAAGAGGCTCCGACACGACTAAAAAATAACATTCCTCCCCAGATCCAAGCATTAGGCTCTTTTACGATAAAAAATAGAAAAAGAGCTAAAATTATAATACTTATTCCAGTAGTTAAAAGTTCTTTTTCTCCCCAATACTTATCAGCTAGCCAGCCAGCCGGAATTTCAAAGATGATAAAAGGTAAAAGCATTACGGAAAACATAATACCGAGAGTTGACCATTCAAAGCCAAGGCTTTGATGAAGATAAATAGGGATATAAACAACAGCACTGCTAAAGAAAATATTTAATAAAAAGGCGATAAAAAATATTCCTCGTAGATTACGATCATTCCACAAGGCGCGGAATGATTGTTTAATTGTTTTTATTTTATAATTTTCCGTACATTTAATAAGGGCTCTATTTTTAATTAAGATAACGAGAAATGGGATTAAACAGACAGCGGCAGCGATAAAAACCCAGTAATAGCCAGCATTATTAATAATATAACTAGATAAAGTTGGCGCAATAATCCAGCCAAGATTAATAGCTGTAAAATAAATAGTTCTTGTTAAGCCGGTGGTAGCATTTTCAGAAAAATTTTCAACTAGTATATCCATATTAATCCAAATTAGGTTACTGGATATATTAAGTAACAGAAAAACAAGAAAGATAGCAATTGGGTTAGTAAAGAAGCTCATTCCTAATAGAGATAAAATAAAAACTACTAAAACCGCCTCCGTTGTTATAATATTTCCAAGCTTTTTAATTAGTCGAGGAAAGAATAAAATGGTAATAATGGTGACTAAATTGGCAACAGCGAAAAAAATGCTGATCCAGGACAAAGAAAACATTGTCCCTAAAAAGTTTGATTGAATATAAGCTGGTAAAGCATTGGCTACCGCCAAAATAGTTCCTAAAAGATAAAGTAGGGCTAAGTTTTTTTTGTGGTTCAGATAGAATGGTGATTTTCTGTTCATAAGGATTTTGATTTTTTCGTATCTCTAAAAGCAGATATAAATAAAATAATGGCAATTATAATTGTAATAAGGCTGGCAATTTGAGGCCAGCGCAAACCTAGAAAAATTGGAGTAACATCAATTTTAATAAATTCTAAACTAAAACGTAGAACGGAATAAGATAGTAAATAGGAGGCGGTAATAATTTGACTATGGCGAAAATTTAAATTTTTTCTCCATAAATAAGTCAAAGAAAATAAAATTAAAAATATCAATAGAGATCCCATACTTTCATATAAAAAGGTTGGCTGAAAATATTCATATTTAATATATGCTAACGGTCTGTGAGTTATTTCAATAGGTATAGACCAAGCTAAATCGCTAGGCAAACCAAAAAGCTCTTGATTAAACCAGTTCCCCCAACGTCCAATCGCTTGTCCTAAAGCTAGCCCAGGAACCACCAGAGATGTTAATGATATTAATGATAATTTATTTTTTTTAGCAAAATAATAAATAGTTAAAATGCCGCCAATAATAGCACCATGAATAGCCAGTCCGCCTTCCCATATTTTAAATATACTTAAGAGGTGCGTAGAGTAATAAGGAAATTCTAAAAAAATTTCATAAAGACGGGCTCCTAAAACACCACCAATAATTAAATAAATAGCTAAGTCTAAAATAATATTGCGGTTTATTTTATACCAAACACTTAATTTTAAACTAATGATTATAGCGCTCGTTATTGCCAAAACTAAACAAAGCCCATACCAATGAAGGGTAAATGGGCCAATATTTAGCAGCACACTAATTGGGTGAAAAGAGTGTAAAAAGGTAAACATTCTAGAGTAATTAAAATGTGCGGGCGGAGAGACTCGAACTCTCAAGAGTTGCCCCGCTTGGTCCTAAACCAAGTGCGTCTACCAATTCCGCCACGCCCGCATTTTATGTTTATCTGATAACATATTATGATATAATTATAATAAAGTAAAGAATGTGTTATAATAACAATATCTTTTTTGTTAAAAAATAAATTAAATTTGATATTTATGATTAAGCCTAAGTTTGTTCGTTTTTTTGAAGAGCTGTCTATTAAAGACGTGCCTTCAGTCGGAGGGAAAAATGCATCTTTAGGGGAAATGTATCGTAAGCTTAAAGATAAAGGGATTAAAGTTCCTAATGGATTTGCGACCACTGCCTCTGCTTACAATTATTTTTTGGAAAGCACAGGATTAAAGAGCAAAATTAAGGAAATTTTAAAAGATTTAGATACTAAAGATACTCGAAATTTAATGGCTCATGGCAAAAAGGTTAGAGCAGCTATTTTAGCTGTTCAATTACCAGAAGATTTTAAAAAAGAAATAGTAACAGCTTATCGTCGTTTATCAGCTGAAAGCAAAGTTAAAAACCTAGATGTAGCTGTGCGTTCTAGTGCAACTGCTGAAGACTTACCAGATGCTTCTTTTGCTGGCCAGCAAGAAACATTTTTAAATATTGTTGGAGAAAAAGCTTTATTATTGTCTGTAAAAAAATGTATTGCTTCACTTTTTACTGATCGAGCTATTTCTTATCGTGAAGACAAGGGCTTTGATCATTTTTCTATTGCCTTGTCAGTGGGAGTACAAAAAATGATTCGTTCAGATGTAGGATCTTCAGGGGTTATGTTTACTATTGACACCGAATCTGGTTTTAAAAATACGGTTTTAATTAACTCTATTTATGGTTTAGGTGAAAACATTGTTCAGGGGAGAGTAAATCCAGACGAATACTATGTATTTAAACCAACATTAGCAATTATTTCACGTTCAATTGGTAAAAAAGCGGTAAAGATGATTTATAATAAAGGAGGAAAATCACCAGTAAAAAATATATCAGTGCCAGCCAAGGACCGCTTAAAAGCTTCTATTAGTGATGCTCAGGTAAAACAATTAGCTCAATGGGGAATGGACATCGAGGCTCACTATGGGCATCCTATGGATATTGAATGGGCGATGGATGGTCGAGATCAGCAACTATATATTATTCAAGCTCGCCCAGAAACTGTGCAAAGTGTAAAAAATCTACAAGTAGTAGAGGAATATCGCTTAAAAAGAAAAGGTAATGTTATTTTAAAGGGACAGAGCGTCGGTAATAAAATAGGTTCTGGTAAGACTCATCGAATAATGGATGTTAAGCAAATTCATAACTTTAAACCAGGAGAAGTATTGGTAACTGATATGACTGATCCAGACTGGGAACCAATTATGAAAATTGCTTCAGCTATTATTACCGATAAGGGTGGAAGAACTTGTCATGCGGCTATTATTTCACGTGAACTCGGTATTCCTTGTATTGTGGGAACGAATAATGGCTCAAAGATATTGGTAGATAAAAAAGTAGTGACTGTTAGTTGTGCTGAAGGTGAAGAGGGATTTGTTTATGAAGGTAAAATTCCTTTTGAGGTCTTAACAACCGATATTAAAAATTTAAAAAGACCAAAAACCAAGATAATGATGAATATGGGTGAACCAGAAATGGCCTTTGCTCAGTCTTTTATCCCTAATGACGGTGTGGGTTTAGCTCGTTTGGAGTTTATTATTAATAACTACATTAAGATTCATCCTTTAGCCTTAATTAATTACCCTAACCTAAAAGATAAAGAGGCTATCAAAAAAATTAATGAGTTAACCGCTGGTTATGAAGATAAGAGCCAGTATTTCATTGATCGCTTAGCTCAGGGGGTAGCCATTATCTCAGCTGCTTTTTATCCTAAAGATGTAATTGTGCGCTTATCAGATTTTAAGACAAACGAATATGCTAATTTAATTGGCGGAAAAGAGTTTGAGCCAGTTGAGTCTAATCCAATGATTGGTTGGCGTGGAGCAAGTCGTTATTATGCTAAAGAATTTATTCCTGCTTTTAAACTAGAGTGTAAAGCGATGAAGATTGTTCGTGATGACTATGGTTTAAAAAATCTTAAAATTATGGTGCCATTTTGTCGTACTGTTGAAGAAGGTAAAAAAGTTCAAGAGATTATGGCTAAAAATGGTCTTAAACGTGGTGTTAACGGCTTAGAAATTTATGTTATGGCCGAGATTCCTGCTAATATAATTTTGGCTGACAAATTCTGCGATATTTTTGATGGATTTTCCATTGGTTCTAATGATTTAACTCAGTTGCTTTTAGGCATAGATCGTGATTCTGGGGGTAGTCTTAAAATTGAAGGTTTAGCTAATGAAAAAAATGAAGCTGTAAAAATAATGATTAAGAATTTAATAACTGTTGCCAAAAAGCGTAAGCGTAAGGTTGGTATTTGTGGACAAGGCCCAAGTGATTTTCCTGAATTTGCTGAATTTCTAATGGCTGCTGGTATTGATAGTATTTCTTTGATTCCTGATACAATTATTCCCACCACAATAAATCTAGCTGCCAAAGAAAAGGGGTTACGTCGTCGTGGCATTCTTTCTTTTCTCTTTTAAAAATAAGAAGTCTCAATAAAAAACATCCCCCGTGGCCAATAGGCTTTATGGGGGATGTTTTTTATTTTACTTTGAAAATTATTAATTGATAAATTCTACCACTTCTATCTTAGCTACTTTGACTCCAAAAGCACGAGCGTCGGCTTTATCCTTCATCCAAATATCAACTCGGTTAGTATAACGTGCATTCATGCGATCGCGAACAACAAAGATGCGGTCTCCGTATAATTCAGGAATTCTTACCTTAGTGCCAAATTTTAGAAAGTTAGCAGCAATAGTATCTTCTTGATTATGTTCACAAACATCAAATCCATTAGCAGTGATACAAGGAGTGTCATCAGTTTGAGCAGGATCAGAGTTATAGGCAGTGATAGTGTGAGCAGAAACGCTAACAATTTGTAAATTAATAGATAAGGAGGTATAGTCAGTATTATTTTCTGTATTTTTGCTATCAATATCAATAAATTTAATATTTTGATTTTGAGCCTGAGCAGCCTCAATTAATTGACTGACAATTGGATCAGCCACACTCTTGCTAGTTGCATCCATTTTGACGTTATTTTCATCTAAGGTTATAGCTTGAGCAGAGATAATTGGCGCGAAGAAAAATATAAATTGGAAGACGCAGGCAATTACCAAGCTAAGCGCCGTATATTGGCGTCTACTAAGAGGCACAAGGTCTTCACTGATTTTGATTCGTTTCATATTAGCGTAAATCATTAAGTCAATTAAAAAAACCCTACAAATTATTAATTAAAGCAGGGATTTTGACGACTCTATTTTATATCATATCTTAATATATAAGTCAATGGTGTAGTTGGGGATAAGTTATTGACATATATTCATAAACATGATATAATAATTAGTCTAGAATAAAGGCTATAAATGTGGGTATTTTAGATTTAAATTAGTATATTAACAACAAAAACAAGATAATAATGAAAAAAATGTTTTTTTTGGCCATCTTGATGGTCGCAATTTTTGTTTCTGCTCAAGCGCAGAGACGTTATAGCAAATTTGACATTGGTGGAATGAGCCCGACAGAGCGTTTGTCTAAAATTGATAGTCAACTTGCTCATATGAAAAAAGATGTCGCAAGGCTTGATGAAAAAGCATTACGCTGGAAGAGTCATTCCAAAAACGATATTGTTGCTCTTCATAATTTCAATGAGATTAATGCTCAAAAAGAGGTTTTAGTAGCTGAGATTCAAAAATTAACCGCTCAAAAAAATGAGTTGTTGATTAATAATACTCAGACCGAGTCAATTTCAGTTAACACTAAAGACCCAGTTGCTATGGCAACGGCTTATTACATGGTCAAAGTTGCTGATAATAATTCTAGTAATAATCAGACAACTAGATTCACGGGCGTTCTTGTAAATTATTGGAACAGAGTAATGGTAGTTAAAGTAACTGGTCCCGGAGGATTTTTGCAAGAAATAACCTTAGGTCCTGGCTCAAGTTCCAAGCCTTCTTATCAGGAGTTTGAATTTCAAATTCCTGGCGATTACACCGCCGTGTTTTCATGGTCTAATGGATCAATCCCTGTTACTAAAAAAGGGGGATGGCCAAATGTATCATATATCTTTAATGGTAAAATTTATGCTTTTAAAGCTACTCAATTGGGACGATTCTAAATAGTCTCCATTTGATGGTTTGCAAAAGGCGCTTATTTTTGTAAGCGCCTTTTTTCTTTTTCAATATTTATAAATGTATTACACTACTGGTGGCTGAGGTGACCCCCCACTGAAAGGCAGTTGATTAAAGATAAAGTAAGTAAGAGCGTAAGCCATTAAGACAATTATCAGACCAATAATAGCGCGTGTAATCATTTTTTGAGAAGTTTTCACTGCCTCTTCGTTGCCAGAAGCGGTCATCCAGCGGTATCCAGCAAAAACCATAATAATAAGAAAGATAATCCCTAGTAGACCTAAAGCTCCCTGAATTACAAGGGCAATAATACTCCCTAAACTAAAATTACTCATTCCGGTTGTTTTAAACATTGTTGTAGCTGGACCACTAACCGTTTCGACTAAGCTTTTTTGTGTTCCTTCATCGGTATTTTGAGCACTTACAAAAGATAAAGGAAGCAAGAATAAAGTGAAAAAAAGGATAATTTTTTGAAGTTTTAACATAGTATTATAAATTGGCGATTAAGTTTTCTAAAATAAAAGTCCAAATTGCCCAAGAACCAATTACAATAACCAAGCCAATTATAGCTCGTTTTATTGTGTCTTTTGCTTCTTTAACTTTTTCTTCGCTGCCAGAAGCGGTCATCCAATTATAGCCAGCTAATACCATTAAAATAATAAAAATAATACCCAATAAACCTAGGGCAGCATTGATTACTAAACCAGCAATTGACATTAGAGAATTTTCATTAGTTGTACTTGAATAAGGACCATAATCACTGGCTACATTTTGTAACATATCTAAAGGGCTGGTGTCGTTATTCAATACTCCTGAGTTTTCTTGAGCAAGAATGAAGCCAGGATTAAATAATATTATTGATAGTATTAGTAAAATTACTGATATTTTGGTAAATTTATTTTTCATAATAAATTAATTTAAATAAAGAATTTGAAAATAAAATAGGAGATAGCGTAAGCAGCTAGGATAATAATTAAACCGATTAAAGATTGAGTAATGATGGTAACAGCCTTTTTTGTTTGTTCTTGATTGCCACGGGCAGTTAAATAAAGGAAGCCGCCATATACTGATAAAATAATGAAAATAATTCCTAAAAGTGATAAAAAGGTTGTTATTAGATTACCAATAGTGCTATTTAATAATAAATTTTTGCCTTCTTCGCTATAAGTTGCATAAGAGCCAGTATTGGCCACCTCTTGGGCATTAGAAAAAGCGTCCTTTAGATTAGATGTTGCCATAGCATCTCTGTTATAAACTAAAAAAGTGAATATAGGAAGAAATATTTTTTTAACAAAAGAAAACATGTACGTGGAGGTTTATTTATTGAGTATCTAATTGATTAATAGTTGTTGCGTTAGTTCTGAGACTGGAGGCGGTGGTTGCTTTTAATACAAAATAACTTATAGCATAAGCAGCAAGTACAATAATGACACCAATTATTGATTCAATAATAAGCTCGCGCGCTTTTTTTACCTTATCTTCATTGCCAGCTGCTGTCATCCACATGATTCCGCCATAAAGGGTAAAAGCAAGAAAAACAACACCCAAAATTGAAAGAAGAGCGGTAATGATTTTAGAAACATAACCTGTTAAAGGTGTGCTTGAGGAGGTGCTATAGCCAGCACTTTCACTTGCTTGAGTAAGGCCGCTGTTAGTAGCAAAATTATAACTTTGAGCAGAAGCTGTGTTTATGTTAGAAAAAATAAAGGCAGTAAAAATCAATAAAATTAGAATAAAGAAAAATTTATTAAACTGCATATATGTCTAAATTAATTGATCGCCTACAAAGGCTGTGATAGCGTAAGCGGCCATAACAATAACTAGACCGATAATCGCATTAATCATTAAATCTTTAGCTTTGGTAATTTTTTCTTGATTACCGGCTGCTGTCATCCAGGTAAGGCCAGCAAAAATCATTAAAAGTAAGAATATAACACCGACAAAAGATAAGACAATGCCTATTATATTACCAGTTTTAGTGTTTAGAAAATTTGGGTTTGGGGTAGTAACTTGGTCTTTAAAAGCATCAATCTTTTTCGCGCTGGCATCAAGTCCATAGCTTGGGTCAGTAGTTTGAGCAGAAACAATAGTAAAAAAGCCAGCAATAAACAGGCCTGTCAGTAGTAAAATAGCAAGAAATTTTGAGGATTTGCTAAATCGCATATATTTATCTAAAAAATTATTTCAGTGCTCTGGAAACCAAATAAATTGCTTTACAGAGCGCTGACCCTTGAATAAATCAAGGGCTTTGCGTTTTCAAAATCGATTCTAAAAACATTTAAGCGCCAGTGGCAGTAATTAATTTATCGAGTAAGAAGGTTGCGATGCCCCAGGCGGATAAAACAATAACTAAGCCAATTACGCCAGCTCCCATCAACTTCTTAGCTTCACCAACCTTATCTTCATTACCAGCGGCTGTCATCCATTTGAAGCCAGCTAATAGAACTATAACCACAGCAATAATACCTAAGAAAAGCATAGCTACATTAATAATTCTGGCAACAATGATACGAGGATCAGTATCACTTAAACCCTCCCCATTGAAACCTTCAGTAATTTCATTAATGCCAACATCAATATTTTGAGCCATTGTTACCATTGGCAAAGCCAATAGAGATAACATTGCAAAAACAACTAAATGTTTTAAGATTTTTTTATTCATAATTCACCACCTTTCTAGTTGTTGATAATTAAAATGATGCTTTTATTTTAGCATAATATTTAGCATAAGACAAATAACAACAATCGCAATAGAGGGGTTATTTAAGCTTCAAAATATTTAAATTATTACTGTATATTCTATTGTTTTTTTAAGACAAATTAAACAGCTTAACAGTGACAATTTAGAGAAAAGATGGGTAATAGTGAAGGTTAGCCAGTTTGTTTTTATAGGTAATAACAATTAATGAATAAGAAACTTTAACTGGGTTTAATTGATAGTGATCACAAAAGGCGAGATGTGCTTGACGGAGAGTATTTTGTTGAGTGCGACTAATAATATAGTTATTCTCGTTATTTATTTTGGTTTTAATTTCAAATAGTGAGAGGATATTATTCTTTGAAGCAATTATATCTATTTCTTTGTGCCCGATACGGTAATTATGAGCCTTGATCGTCCACCCCATTGTTTTTAAAAAATTTATAGCCAGTCTTTCACCTTTTTGTCCGATTTCTTGTCGTCGGTCCATATATAATTTTATAACTTTTTCATAAAAAATCCCTCCGTAATGGAGGGATTTTTTTAAGGTATGTATTTTTTAAATTCTTTTTCTTGTTCCAACTTCTTTTTATTAACTGGAATCAGACGTAGGCTTTTTATCATTGGCCATAACCATAAGACCATGGTAATTAGCCATAAACCGAGCCAGAAACGAGAAGATAAGAAAGCGGCGCTTTCATAATTAAAGAAAAATAGAATCACTCCAATAACTAAGTTGCTTAAACTAAACATGTAAAATCTTTTCCAGAAATAACGGTACAAACTTTTTTGTCTCTGCTTAATAGCTGAAAATAACGATAAGATTAAAAGAATTATTAAAAAGACAAAAAAAGCTTGAGTAATATGAGACAAGAGTGGCTCTGGTCGTAGATTGAACCAATAGTGCCAAGTTAGTAAATTTTGCATAATTTTTTTATGATTTATGAAATATTAAACCGTAGTGATAAGGACCAACTTCAAATTCAGATTCTAAAATTAAACCTAGTTTCAAAGAAGCTTCTTTTAAATTATTTTTATTAACACGTTTACTGCTTTCTGGGCCAATAGGGCTGGCAATATTTTTCCATTCTACCACTAATAAGCGTCCACCATTTTTGAGCATACGTATTGATTCTCTGAGCATTTCTACTTTTTTGTTTGATTGATGAAGAATATTAACTAAAAGAGCTTGATCAAGACTAGCACTCTCAATTTTTGTGCCTTTAAAGATTTCTAGATTGCTCCAAACTGTTTCAATTTGCTGGAAATTTTCCAACATAGCCCTTTTTTTAATATCTTCCAGAGTAGCTTTCAAAATATCTACCGCGTATAATTTCCCTTTTGATCCAATTAAACGAGCAACTGGAAAAACAAAATAACCAAAGTTGCCGCAACCTAACTCAGCAACCGTTTGTCCTTCTTCTATTGCTATTTTATTCAAAATTCTATTAATGTCAAATAGAACTGTTTTATTGGGCTTGTTCATAGTTTTCTTCAACTAGGATTTGACGCTGAATAATATTTTCTTGTCCATATTTTTTTTTGGCGCTAATCGTTAGTTTATTTAAGCCTTGTTTAAGTTTTATTTCTTGAGAAAAGCTGCCATCTTGGGCACTCATGATGCTGGTATTATTTATTTTTATTTCTGTTTCGGGATCACTTTGTCCTCTAACTTGTAAAATAAGCTCTGTTGTAACCAAATTTTTGTCTGGATATTCTATACTTAAATTCGGTGGAGAAATTAAATGTCGAAAATAAATAAGTAGATACAAAAGGCATGTTAAAAACAAAATAATGAAAATAAGATTGCGCACTAATTTTGGAAAAATCAAGAATTTATGTTTACGTAGTATTTTCTGAGAAAAAGGATTTTCTTTATTTTTATCTTCATTGAAAGGGGTTAGAACTAATAAACTTTTATAGTCTAAATTTAGAAAACGACAATATTCTTTTAAAAATTTGCGACCATACACCCCTGAAGGTAATTGTCCATACTCTTCTTGTTCTAAGGCAATTAAGTATTCAGTGCGAATTTTTAATTTTTTTGAAACATCTGCCAATGTTATTCTTCTTTTTAGTCTAGTTGTTTTCAATTTTTCTCCTGATTTTTGTTCTATTCCTAGTTTTTTAAGAGTAAATCCGGTCATTTTAATTATTATTAAGAGATCAATGAGCGTTCATATGCCTGACTTATTGGGGTTTTATTACCGTTCCATTCTATGCCAATTGAGCTTAGAACAAATTTGATAATCAGATAACTACTAAAGACTATAACTAAGCCGATAACAGCGGCAATCAACACGTTCTTAGCTTTAGTTATTTGTTCACTACTACCAGAAGAAACAAGAAAAAGGAAGCCACCATAAATGAACATTAACAGAGTCAAAGAGCCAACAATTCCTAGTATCCATTTGGCTGCTGTAACGGCTATCATTACCATATCATTAACATCATAGTTGCCGCAGTCGTATTTATTTACACATTGAGGGGGTCGATTAGCAGTAGTATCGGCAGAGTCTAAATCTACAAGTTGAGCATTCAAATTTAAAGGAAAAAGGAGGACAAATAATAATGTTACAATGCCACTAAAAGTTGAAGCTAATTTTTTATACATATAATTAATTTAAAGTTTGTTGAACTTTAGCAGCTCCAGTATTTAAAACGTCTAATATTTTTTCACTTCCTTCCCTAGCTTTACGAATCATTTCACCAATAGCAGACTCAGCAGCAGCCGCATTTGTTCCTCTGTACCAACTTTTAGCGGTTAAGACTTGATCTGCAAAAATGCCAATATTAATATCATTTCTTTGTTCCGATACTAATGATCTTAAGGCTGTTGGCTTGTTAGTCTTTTCTAAATATTTTTTAGCTTCGGTTTCTTTAGTAGCAAAAATAATAAAGTCCCAAGCCTCGTTTTGATGAGTACTTTTTTTAGAAACGCTCTCAACCCAATAATTAGCAAAATTAACTTCAACTGGACTGCCCTCAATTTGAGGGAGTTTGCTAATGGAAAAATTTAATTTTGGTGCACTCGCTTTTATATCTGCTATGTTATAAGAATAACCAAGCATCATCGCTAATTTGCCATTTATAAACATATTTAAGGAATTTGGTAGGTCCTCGTTCCATGAATAAACCTCTTTGCCTGGATTAGAAAAATCAATATAGAAGCGCAAAGCTTCAAGTCCAGGATTATAATTTGTGTCTTTGGTGGCGGCAGGAATAGCATTAAATAAAACTTGCTTTCCATTTATCATGGTTGCTCCATTTTGCATCATTAAAACTGCCAGAATGTCACTATATCTTTCAATATTAGTATCTCCACCTAGCGCAATACCAGCCTGAGTAATTCCTTCAACAGAGTCTTGCTTAGTTAATTTTTTTACATTTTGTTGAAATTCTTTGTTCCAGTATAAAGGTGCTTGAGTAATACCAGCATTATTAAATAAATCTCTATTATAGTATAAGGCCAAGGTATCAACAAATAATGGTAAGCCATAAATTTGACTCGAATCTAGAACAACATCATTAAAAACGGCATCCACAAAATTATCGCGTAAATCTTTTAAGCTAGGAGTACGGGAAGTTTTTAAGACACTAACAATTTCTTTTTTAATTGATCCTTGTTCTTCCTGGTAGGCCATAGTAATTGTAGCAGGCATTGGACTTAGTTTGTTCTGATATCTATTTATCCAGGTGTTGTGGATAGACAAAATGTCTGGACCACGATCTTCGGCTAAGGCGTTAATTAATTCTTCTTCATATTCTTCATAACGAAACTTGCGGTAATTAATGGTAATGTTGGGGTGAATAATTTTGTAATCAGCAATGATATCGCTAAAAGCATCAGGGCCATCAAATACCCGCCAATAATTTAAAGTGATTGGCTGCATTGCTTCTGTGGTTTGTTTGTCTGTTGTTTTACAGCCAAAACCGGAACCTAAAATAAAAAGGCTTAGTAAGAAAAGATAAGTGATTTTTTTATACATACAAGCTATTTTTCTAAAATATGCTCCTAATTTAAGAAGAGAGCTAATTACTGTTATTATAACAAAAAAATAGAGATAAAGTAAATCTTAATTATTTAAGGTTAATTAATTATTTTTCTAAAAAACGATAACTCAAAGCTTCAGCAATATGGGCGCTTTCGATATTTTGTTTATTATCTAGGTCAGCAATACTTCGACCAATTCTAAAGAGTCGATCATAGGCTCGAGCTGATAAATTAAAAGTAGTAGCTGCCTCTAAGGCAAATTTTTCCGCTTCTGGGTTAGCTTTTTGCCAATATCGAACATAATCAAGAGAAACTGAAGCATTATTTACTTTTTGACGCTGGTATTGTTTGTTTTGAGCTGCTGTAATTAATTCTAATGGAGATTTTAATTTATTATTAGGTAAAATTTTTAATTCTGAAGCTTTTAGTCTGGGTACAATTATTTGTAAATCAAAACGATCTTTAATCGGACCAGAGATTTTTTGTTGATATTTCTGAATAGTGCTGGCACTACAATGGCATTCTTTACTGGCGTCGCCGAAATATCCGCAAGGACAAGGATTCATAGCGGCGATTAAGAGAAAATTTGCTGGATAGTATAAATGTTGTTCAGCGCGGCTAATTAATATTTGGCGTTGTTCTAGTGGTTGACGTAAACTATCTAAAATTATTCGTGGAAATTCTGGTAATTCATCTAAAAAAAGAGCACCACGATGTGCTAAAGTAATTTCTCCAGGCTTTGGACCTCGTCCACCACCAAGAATTGAAGCTAATGAGGCGTTGTGATGAGGCGATCGAAAAGGAGGGCGATGAAGTTTGTTTTGTATTTGGTGAAATTCACCTGCCACACTGTATATTTGAGCAACTTCTAATTGTTCTTTGGGTCTTAAGTTTGGCATTATATCAGCTAGGGCTTGAGCTAATAAGCTTTTGCCGCTACCAGGCGGTCCAATCATTAAAAGATTATGTCCACCCGCTGCGGCAATTATCAGGGCTCTTTTAGCTTGAGCTTGTCCTTTAATTTTAGCTAAAGGGTTGGGTTGGGCGGGATTAAAATTTTTATGGCTAGCTTGATATTTATTAATTTTATTTTTATTTTCCAAAAGTTGAATAGTTTGCGATAAGGAGATAACTGGATAAATATCAATTTCTGACACTAAAGCAGCTTCAGCAGCATTAGACATAGGAACAAAGAATGATCTCAGTCCATATTGTTTAGCGGCAATAACAAGGGGTAGAACAGATTTTAATGGTCTTACTTCACCATCTAGAGATAATTCTCCACAAAAAAATGAATGTTCAAAATCAAAGTCAAAATTATTATTTAAATTTAAAATACAAAGAGCAATGGGCAAGTCATAAGCACTACCCCGTTTTTTTAAATGGGCTGGAGCGAGATTAATGGTAATTTTTCTTCGCGGATAAGAGCGCCCACAACTTTTAAGAGCACTTTTTATCCTTTCCCGGGCTTCACTAATAGCAGTGTCTGGTAAGCCAACAATAGCTATTTGTCCAAATTCGCCATTACCACTATCGCCTTCAACTTGTACAATCTCTGCTTTAAGTCCAGAGATGGCCGCGGTTAATATTTTTTTAGACATAAAAAAATCACTTAGTATAAGTGATTTAATTATATAAAATTGTAGATAAAATTTAGTTAACCATTAGTTTTGAAAATCACCCATTTCATCTAGGCGTATGCTCAGTAATTGACTAACGCCATCGGCCTTCATAGTAACCCCATAAATAATGCTAGCCTTTTTCATCAGGGCGCGATTATGAGTAATACTAATGAATTGAGTTTTAGCAGAAAGATCATCTAGAATTTGAGCGAGACGTTCAGAGTTTGATTCATCAAGGGCGGCGTCAACTTCATCTAATAATACAAATGGGGATGGGTTAGCGCTAATAATAGCACAAATTAAAGCGATGGCAGTTAAAGCTCTTTCGCCTCCAGAAAGCATTGATATCGCTTGAATTTTTTTACCAGGAGGGGTAGCTTGAATTTCGATACCGTTAACTCCAGCATTGCTATGTTTTTTTAACTGTTTGAGGCGTTTATATCTTTCGTCTTCTTTAGATTCTGGATCAGCGCCTTCTGTTTGTTCATTGTGTTTGATATTTTCATCTCCCTCTAATTTAAACATTTTAGCGCTACCACCGTTAAATAAAATTTTGAAATACTCACTAAATTTTTCAGAAATAATTTTGAATTCTTTTTCAAAACGTTCTTTAATGTTAAGATCTAGCTCACTAATAACACGATCTAATGACTGAATGGCATCACTGAGATCTTCTGTCTGTTTAAGAAGAAATTGATAACGTTCGTTTGTTTCAATAAATTCTTTTTCTGTTTCAGGGTCAATTCCCCCTATCATTTCTAACTGACCTTTTAACTCATTAATTCGTTTGCGAAGATGCTCGTCTTCAATTTTTTCTTTATTCTCTTTTTTATAATTTTTAATATCCTCTATATCTAATTTTTCATTTTTAATGTTATTTTCTAAATCCTCCAATCTTGTTTCTTGGCGAGCTGCTTCAATTTTTAAATTATTGACGCTATTAGACAAGCGGTTTAATTCGGTTTGCAAGACTTGAATTTGGGATTGATAGGAGAAAAGTTGTCTCTTTTCTTCCTCTTTACCTTGGTTATATTGACTTAAGATGGTTTGCCATTTACTGATATCCTCATCTAATGCCGTTAATTTTTTGTTTAGTTCAGTTTTTGTAGTCTCTATTTTTTCAGCATCAAATTTAATTTGGCTTTTAGCAATTTTTTCCTGAATATCCTTAATTTCTTTAAGATTTTGCTGTTGTTTGTCGCTATATAACTTAATTTTATCACGACGAGAATTTATATTTAAACGACATTCATTTAATTCGTTGATTAATTCTTGGCGCTCAGTCAGCAAGGACTCAGTTTTGCTATTTACCAAAGCTTCATTAATGCTATCTTCTAAAATTTTAATCTGCTTATTAATCTCTGCCTGTTCCTGTTTAATTTTATCAGCATCAAATTTTACCTGACTTTTGGCTAGTTTATTTTGAATATCTTGAATTTCAATTAAAGATTGTTGATGCTGATTTTCAAGAAGACGACGTCTTTCTTGTTTGGTGGAAAGATCAAGCCTTAAATCATTAATTTCGGCAATTAATTCCTGACGAGCTTCGCTATTATTAATAATTTCTTCTTGTAGTGATTTAGCTTGCTCAAGTTTACTGGAATTTTCACCATCAATTAAAGCTTTGATTTGTTTCTGAAATTCTTGCTTAGCTCCTTCAATTAAAGCTTTTATTTTATCCAAGTTTTGCTCCTCTTTAATAGCATCCAGTTGTCGTAAAAAAGATTCAATACTTTTATTAATTTCATCGCGACCAGCTAAGGGTTTGGCGTTCGCTTTTAATTCACGGTTAATAGCTTGTAACTCATTGTTGCCATGAGCAATTAAACTATCAAGCTGTGAGCGTTTTTCTTCTAAGCTCTTAATAAGTTCTTGTGCTTGTTCTAAATTAATTGTTTCTATTTCAAGTTTCAATTTACCTAAAGACTGACGAAGCTCTTCGTTCTTATTATTTAACCAGGCCACATCAAATTGACCTTGAGCTTCTAAATTTGCCTCCAAAGTAGCATCTAATCTGGCTAGCTGTTTAAGCAATTTTCCTTTTTCTTCTTGTCTTTGTTCATTTTTGAATTTAATCTCATCTTTAAGTTTGATCTGTTCGCTAATTTTTTGTAGTTTATCGCGCAAATTAACTTCTTTATTATTTTGTTCCTGCTCTTGTAGAGCTTTTATTTCTTGTTCTAAAACTTCTTGTTCATTTTTCAATTCTTCTTGTTTGTTATTCAGCCAAGCCACATCAAATTGACCTTGTGCCTCTAATTGTAGTTCTAGTTCAGCGTTGAGACGGGCAATATCTTTAATAATAAGAGATCGCTTGTTTTGAGTGTTGCGTAATTTTTCCTGCAAGTCAGAGATTGCTTCACTGTCGTCATTACTTTTAATTTGTTCCAACTCTTTATTGATAGTAGTTAATTCTGACTCTTTCTTATTTTGTTCTTTTTGTAAAATTTGTAACTGTTCGTTAGTGGTGCTTAATTTAGTATTAATATCTTGCCAGAGGTGAAAAAAATAGCGATGTTGATGATCACTTAACTCTACTTCTAATTGATCACGTTTTTTTAATTTATCTACTTGGCGGGTTAGTATTTTTAGCCGTGGCTTAATTTCGTTCAACAGCATTTCTACCTGACGTAAATTGTCGTAACTACTTTCCAGCTTATTTAAAGATTGATCGCGCTTAATTTGAAATTGTTTCACGCCAGTGGCTTCATCAAAAAAATCTTTTCGCTCAGAAGTGCCGGTGTTAAGAAAATTTTCAACCATACCTTGCCCAATAACACTATAGGTTTTTTGACCAACATTGGCTTTGGCAAGTAAAATTTGTACATCAGCTAAACGAACGCGGTTACCATTGAGCAAATACTCACTTTCGCCACTACGATAAAGACGACGGGTGATAACAATTTGATCATAGTCAAGTGGGGAAAGAGATCTCCCAGAAGCATCTGTTTCCGGTTCATTTTCATCTTCATTTATAATGGGTAAAACTGGAGTAATTTGGCGGTCGGAGTTATTTAAATAAAGAGATACTTCGGCCATACTCAATTGGCTCTTTTGATCAGAGCCAGAAAAGATAACATCTTCACTTTTTTTGCCGCGTAAAGTTTTTAAACTCTGTTCACCTAACACCCAGCGAATAGCATCGGCAATATTTGATTTACCAGAACCGTTTGGACCAACAACCGAAGTTAAGCCACGACGACCATTCTCATCAATGGAGTTAGAAAAGATCAATTTATTTTTATTGGCGAAAGATTTAAAACCTTGAATTTCCAGTTTTTCTAAATACATAAAAAAAGCGCTTACGCGGTGTTAATTATTAGCAAGCAACAACAATGACTTGCTCCTTATTCTAAATATGTTATTATTATAGTATATTTCAAAGATAAAAGTAAAATAATATCTATTAAGCAAGAGGGCGTGTGATTAATCAGTATATTTCGCGCTTTTTATTTTTATGATTATTTCATTGAGTGGGGCTCATGGTTCTGGTAAATCAACCATTGCTCAAAAATTATCAGAAAAGTTTGCTTGGCCTCGTTATTATATGGGTGGCTTAAAGCGTGAAGCTGCCGCCAAGAAAGGTTTAACTTTAGCTGAATACAATAAATTAGGAGAAAGTGATCCCATTACTGATCAGGAAGTGGATTTATATCAGAAAAAGCTCGGGGAAGAAAATGATAATTTTATTATTGAGGGTAGAACTTCTTGGTATTTTATTCCTCATTCATTAAAGATTTATCTTGATGTTGATGAAGATGAAGGAGCTAGACGGGTATTTAATCATTTGCAACAGGATAATCAGAGAAATGAAGGTGGCGATACCAATAGCGTTGAAGCAGTAAAACTTAGTCTTAAAAAACGCTTAGAAAGTGATAATTTGCGTTATAAAAAGTATTATGATATTGAGGTTTATGCGACAGAACACTACGATTTTTATCTAAATACCACGAATCTAAGCCAAGAACAAGTTTTTAAAGAGGTTTATGATTATGTTTGTTCACGTCTTGACAAGTGTTAAATTTGATTATAATATTAGACTTGACTTAAGTAATTTAGACAGAGCGAGATGCTTAGCACCTCGTTTCTGGTTTTTGCCAAATATATATGTCAGATAAAACCATTAACTCTAAAGAGGAGAAGAAGACCGAAGAGCTGGAATTAAAGCCGGGCATGACGGTCAGAATTCATCAGAAAATTAAGGAGTTAAATTCTAAAGGGGAAGAAAAAGAGCGCATTCAATATTTTGAAGGCATGATTATTGCACGCAAACATAAGAAAGAAATTGGCGCTACTATTACTGTTCGCAAAGTTTCCAATGGTGTTGGTGTGGAAAAAATCTTTCCATTAAATTTACCTACAATTGATAAAATTGAAGTTAAAAAAATTGCTACTGTTCGTCGTTCTAAATTATATTTCTTAAAGCGTGGTTATAAGAAGCGTTTGAAGGAAAAGGTGATTCGCTAAATAATATTTCAATAAGCTTGAGGGGCTTAATTGCCCCTTTAAGACAGGGCGGATGGTGGAATTGGTAGACACGCAAGCTTGAGGGGCTTGTGGCCGCAAGGCCGTGGAGGTTCAAGTCCTCTTTCGCCCACCCCTTAAGAACATAGGGCGCATAGCTCAGCTGGTTAGAGCACTTCGTTTACACCGAAGGGGTCCAGGGTTCGAATCCTTGTGCGCCCACAATAACAAAAGAGACTCATTTGTGAGTCTCTTTTGTTATATTGTCGGAACGACAAAAGGATTCGGACTGGTTGGAAGCGAGTCTTGAGCTATTTCGGAAGAAATAGCGAAAAGGAGAGCGTCGGACGATATGCCGGGGGCATATCGGACGCCAACCCTGGACACGTGAACTTTTTGCTCCGCCAGCTGGCGGATCTGGCAAAAAGTGAGCACGGAAATCCTTGTGCGCCCACATAATAAAAAAGAAGCCTTTTGGCTTCTTTTTTATTGCTTTCAGAACGGCAAATGGTTTGATCTGATAGTAGGCATTAAAGCCTTTATTTTATTTGACTTATCCTTTAGAATAGAAATATGAACTCAATTAAAGAATATATTAGCCATAGTCCAGAGGAAACCTTTGCTATTGCTCAAAAATTTGCAGGAACTCTAAAAGGAGGAGAGGTCTTAGCTTTGTTTGGTAATTTAGGTGCTGGTAAAACTGCCTTTGTTCAAGGCCTTGCCGCTGGTCTAGGTGTTAAAGTTCAGGTAAATAGCCCAACCTTTGCTATAATGAAGCTGTATCAGGCTAATAGAGCTAAAATTAAGCAACTGTGTCATGTCGATACTTATCGTTTAAGCTCGTCTTCTGAACTTAGTGATATTGGTATTAGTGATTATTTTAATCAAGCAGATACTATTACAGCAATTGAATGGGCAGAGAAGGTGAAAGATATTTTACCAAAAGAGCTTATAGTTATTAAATTAGTTGCTAGTGAAGAGAATATTAGAAAAATAGAAATAAAAAAGCCCTACTAAAAATAGGGCTTTTGTTTTTTGTTGCTATGCATTCTCTAGCCAAGAATGTTTTTATAGACCAAAAAAAACGTTCCTGTTTCATTTTCATCGTACTCTGAAAACGAACGTTCATCAAATCTATCTTTTGTTGGCATTTCTTTTTGTACGTAAACGCCGTTAAAAGGATGTTTGAGTTGAACGGTTGTCATCGGGTTTACTAGCAATGCTTTTATTGCTAATTTGATTTCCGATGTGAAAGCTTTTGATTCTTTCATAGATTATTTTTTAATATTTCTATTTTTTCTATTTCTTTTTCTATTTCTTTGATATATTCACTATCTTTGTGATAGTTAATTTGATTATTCATACCCATCTCGGTGTAAGGAGTATCTTCGCTATAAAATGATTCGTAGGCGTTACCAAAATCTATAATAATAGGCTCTTGTTGTTCATCAATCATGATGTTACCTGGGTGTAAATCGCGATGATAAATGTTAGCAGTATTTAATTTTGTAATTATATCCTTTAATTTTTTTAGAAATTCTGGCCAGTTTATGTTTTTTGGGGTATTTTCTTGATTTGTTCCATCAAAAACTTCTCGTAAAGACGCTCCTTTTATACGTTCCATAAAAAGAAAGCCATAACCATTCTCACTGTAACTAAAAAGAGGTTTAGGGGCAATGATTTTTTGTGAGATGCCAATAGATTTGAGAAAATTTTGATCATTCAGTTTATCTAGAAAATCGAGCTCTCCATCAACATAATTAGTAAGAGGGATTTTCTCTCTTCTAACTTTATTGATATCTACTATTTTTACGCAAATAGCATTTTCTTTATCTAATATTTTTATTTCTGCAGTTTTTCCTTTGCCAATAGCAAGTCCATGTTTATTAACATTGATTATTGTCTCTGCAGCTACTCCTTCCAATTCTGCTTTTTTTTCTGCTTTGATTTCCTTGTTAATTAGATGACTTTCTCGAAAATGCATATATCAAAAAAATTATAAGTACACCACCACTAATCATGGCGTCGGCTATATTGAAAACAGTAAAATATCTGAGATCAAAGTAGTCAATAACTGGACCGTAGAGAAAGCGGTCTAGTAGATTACTTATAGCACCAAATAAAATAAATGTCAAGGGAAGAATAAGAGCTTTATGGCTCTTTTTGTTTAATATTAAGTAAATAATATAGAAAAGTAGGAGTAAAATAAAGATACTTATAATAATTGTTAGTAATAATCCTGATAAAGGCAAAGAGAAAGCAATGTAAGGGTTGGGAACGTAGTGAAAATTAAGCCAGTTTTTAATAAGTGGAAATAGTTGCCCTTGTCCGCTATTTAAAGCGAGAGCTTTTAGAATTCTGTCGCCTATAAAAAACATAGCTACGACTATTAGCCCAGCTATGTTTTGTAAGTATCGGTTGTTATAAAAAAATTTATTCATTTCCCTGTAATTCGTTTTTGCAGGTAATACAAGCACTAGCTACTGGTCTGGCCTGTAGTCTTTTGGGATTTATCATTTGTCCGCAATATTTACAAACGCCGTAAGTGCCGTTTTCCATACGTTTTAACGCACCATCAATATCCTCTAAAGTTTTTTCCAAAACTTTTTCGGCGGCTGAATTAGTGGAATAGTCACTAATTTCTTGAGCGTTCTCATCAGGTTTATCTCCGTATTCGGGAAATTTAGAGCCTAAGTTATCAGCTTCGTGAATGTCTGGCTGAGAGATATCTTCCAAGCTGCTTACAATTTGTTCGCGGCGTGACAATAATTCTTTTTTAATTGTCTCAAGGACTTTTTTATCTAAAGTATTTTCCATATTCTTATTTATTCTTAGTCAAATTAAAATAAAACCTCAAGGGTTTCTTTGTTGATATTATAGCAAAAATATAGATTTTGGCAAGATTAAAGCTATCCGAGTAATTTTTTAGCTTTATTCTACTGTTACCGATTTTGCTAAGTTGCGAGGCTTATCAATATTGGTGCCACGTAGCAAGGCAACGTGATAAGCAAATAATTGCAGAGGTACAACTGTTAAAAAAGGGTATAGCAATTTAGGACAAGTGGGGATAGAAATAATATCATCAGCCTCAGCTTCTATTTGTTTGTCGGTTTCGCTGGTAATAGCAATAATTTTGCCATGACGGGCCTTAATTTCTAAAAGATTATTCATTATTTTGTCATAGTGTTCATCTTTAGGCGCAATAAATAGTGAAGGCATTTTTTCATCTATTAAAGCAATAGAACCATGTTTCATTTCTCCTGCCGATAAACCCTCCGCATGAATATATGACACTTCTTTTAATTTTAAAGCTCCTTCCATGGCAATTGGGAACCCTGTTCCTCGGCCGAGATATAAAAAATTATTAGCTGTTTGGTATTTTTGGGCGAGTTCAGCTATTTTTGGATTACTGCGTAAAACCTCTTTAATTTTAATAGGGATATTTTTTAATTCTTGCCAAAGAGCCTTCTTTTTATTTGGGCTGAGATATCCGCGCCATTCGCCACACTGACTAGCGATTAATAGTAGGGCAGCAAGCTGAGTAGTAAAAGCCTTAGTAGAAGCGACACCTATTTCTGGCCCCGCTTTAGTTAAAAGAGAAACGTTAGCTAGATTTGTTATGGCTGAACCGTCCACGTTGCAAATACTTATAATTGTTGCTCCCGCATCTTTAGCTGCTTGAACCGCTTGTAAGGTGTCGGCGGTACTGCCTGATTGAGAGATCGCGATTACTAAATCACCTGAGCCTACGTCATTAGGCATAAATTCGGAAGCATATTCACAATAGACAGGCAAATCAGCAAGCTCATTAAAGAAATGTTTAGCCACTAGGCCGGCGTGCCAAGATGTACCACAAGCGATTATAGTTATTTTGCGTAAGCGCGTTATTGTTCGGCGATAGGGCTCAAGCACTAATTCTAGTCTATTGGGAGAAGTCTTGGTTAAATGTTTGATAGTTTGGCTAATAGCAGTTTCTTGTTCAAAAATTTCTTTAAGCATGAAGTGGGGATATGTCCCTTTTTCTAACGCTTCACTGTTTAATTTTAATTTATCCCACTCAGGGTTTAATTCTGTTTGTGTATTTAAATCAAAAATATGACAATGTTTATCAATCACTGCCACCATTCCCGGCAATAGATTTAAAACCTTATCAGCATAGCCAGCTAATGCATTTTTATCGGAGCATAATAAAATTTGTTTACCTTTCCCTTTGCCGATAAATAGATCGCCGCCAAGATTACAAGCAATTAGTTTTTCTGGATCTTGTTTGTCATGAATAACAAACACAGAACGACCTTCTAATTTTCCCGCGTTACGTAAAACAGTTTCTAATAAGTTTAAATTTTCTTTTTTTTGCTGATGAGATAAATAGTTAACTAAAATTTCTGTATCAGTTTCTCCATAGAAGCTAAAATTATTCGCCAATAAATCTTCTTTTAAAATATAGTGGTTTAAAATAGTGCCATTATGAACAAGACTTAAACGCTTATCTTGAGAATGATGAGGATGGGCATTAATAGCTGTGGCAGCGCCATGCGTAGCCCAGCGGGTATGCCCAATGCCAATTTTTCCCTTTGGGCTTTGTTTGCCCAAACTTTTTTCTAACTGGACGATAGCTCCGGTCTCTTTATATATAGTTGTTTTGCCTTCATTATAAAGAGTAATGCCAGCACTATCATAGCCACGGTATTCTAAGCGTTTTAAGGCCTCCAAAATTATAGGGTAGGCGTTTTTTTCTCCAATGTAGGCAGCAATTCCACACATATATTATTTAAGGTGATTCCAAAGACCTTGAAAAATTACCTTTTGAGTATTATAAATCATTTGATTTTCAATTAAAATTCCAACTGGTTCACCCTGCTTATTGCGAGAAATGAAGGCGCACTTACCTGCATAAATAATAATGAAAGTAGCCGAGCCATCATCACTTCCCAGCCAACGTCTTTCATCTAGTCCATTAGTGCCACCGCCTTTAGCCAAGGAAATCGCTTTGACAAATATCTTGCCCTTATTTCTTAATTCATTAAATTTTGGATAGGCGCGGTTAATGTCGTTGCTAGCATCTTTAGCCGAGTAAACATAATATTCTTTTACTTCTTCCTGACTTAAGGTGTCTAATAAATCATTTAAGATGGCTCTAATACCAGCGTCTTTTTCATACAGTTTGCTCACTGGTTGATTTTCACTATTTCCACCAATGGAGCGCAGTTCTAATATTAAAGGATCAATACTATTTTTAAGGAGGCGAACACGGTCTTCTTCAGCGCTAACAATCCTCTTTAATTGTGCTGGATCTTCAGCCACAAATTTTTGTTTAGTGGCGTCATTAAAATAGCTGGCCAATGACTTATTCTGCAGTTCTTTTAAAACTTCATAAACGCTACCTCGGTTTAATTTGGCTATTTCAGCTAGACCACGAACAGAAATTGGGCCATACTCTAAAAGCTTTAAATAAACTGTCATTTCTCTTTCAGACAGTCCAATTTTCTTTAAAATAGTTGTATCCATATATCTATATAATTTATGATAATAATTATATATTAATATCAATAAAACTGTCAAGAAATTTTATGACATATTTAGTTATTAGTATAAATTATTAAATAGTTTAATTATGATAAAAATATTTTTTCCTGCTCTATATAACAAAAAATAAGCTAGTAATAGCTTATTTTTGTTAATGCGG
>JAFGTW010000012.1 GCA_016938835.1 Patescibacteria group bacterium | reverse complement strand
GACTTGTTTGCCTTGGTTAGTTTAATTAATTTCCGAAAAATTATTATTCTTTTCCTTCTTTACCAGCATCTTCTTCTTTGCTCAATAAAGCAGGGTATTTTTCTAATAATTCCTTTTCAATTAGCTTTATAGCTTCTTCTACGTCAGAAGAGGTTTTGTCTCTTTTTTGAACATAAAGCGAATCAAGTTTTTCGATTAATGCGAGATACTCAACCGGCAGCTCCAGATCTTTAGCATCTGTATTGGAATTGTTGTTATTACATGAAGCTAATATGATAAAAATACATAGTATTATGATATATTTTTTCATTACTTAAACCTTTCATTTAAAATGAGAATAACCATTTTAAATTAATTAACCCAAGTTCTAATTGCGTTTGAACCAAGATAATATCCACCAGTTCTCATTAATTTGACATAATAGTAATAATAAGTATTTGAACTGACATTGTAATCTCTGTAATAATCAAAATATTTATCATAGGACGTTTTTATTCTATAATAATAAGCCGAACCATCTACACGCCTATTAATGCCATAGTAATAAAAATCAGAAGCAACATAAGGTTCTGTCCACCATATTGTAACAAATCCAAAACTTCCCATAGCTTGAACTGAATCTTTCCATGTATATCGATCTGTTGTATTACGTGATGAATTCGAATCAACTTCTACAGCTTCTGCTTTTAACATATATTCTGGGTACTTTTTAAATGCTTCATCCTCTAATTTTGCAATTTTTAATGTTAATTCTGTAGATGGATTTATTGCATTTTCAGCTAACATTTTGTGAATTGATGAATAAAAATCTAAATAATTTTCATATTTTTGTTCTGTGTTTAAAGTATTCTGATTATCCTCAGATATAGAACAAGAAAATAAAAATAGAAGAGTTATTAACCCTATACACATGTTAATAATTACTTTCATATAACCTCCATATATTTGTTATGTTAATCTATAACATAACATTGTAATACTAAAGAATCAATTACTTTTTTTCAAAAAAGTTTTTTTAATCATGTTTTGTTAGCGTTTTGATCCCTATTGCAATAGGTAAGAAAACTAATCATAAGCAAAAAAATCTGGTGGAAGTGTTCAAAGGGGCACGTGTGGCAAGCGGTTATTCATAACCGGCCAAGGTGTCCGGCCTGCCGAAAACTGGAAGAAAACAACAAATCATAGGCATTTCGCTGGTAAACCAAGGTAAATAAAGCATTTCTGGCCGTTTTTACGATTATCAGTACCTGACAGGAATAATTATCAGCCGCTGGCAGCAATTATTATCAGTACCTGATAGCAGGTATTATCGTTACCTGATAATAGTGCTGTCGTTACCTGATAGCAACATTATCGTTACCTGATAATAGTCGTGTCGTTACCTGATAATATTATTATCGTTACCTGATAATATTATTATCGTTACCTGATAATGAAAATTATCAGCCGCTAATAATTAATGCTGTCAGTACCTGATAATATACACTGTCAGTGCCTGATAATGGTAATTTACCCTTATTTTATCCTGATATAAGACTCATACTGAAAAAAAACTCGCCTTTTACTCTGTATCAACTTATTTTATAAACAGGCATTTTATTAACTGAAAATAGGGCGTTCATTTATAAAATACCAAAACCAATATGAAAGGCGTATTTATGAAACCTTTAAAATACATACTTAGAAAGAATCCACTTGCAACAGCCCAAGGCGCATACGTTGCACAGGTTCTTCATAACGGCAAAGTAGATGAAGTGGATATCGCCCGATCAACAGCCGTGGAAAACTCCACCTTTGCGGAATCTGATCTACCAGCCCTTATGAACTTGTTTAAAAAAGTAGCACTTGAAAACCTGATGAATGGCAATAAAGTATTTATTAACGATTTTATAAGCTTTTCGCTTAGTATAAAAGGAAGCTTCAAAGCCCATGACAGCGGATTTAATCCGCAGGAAAATTCCGTACATGTAAATTGTCAGGTGTCCAAGAGCTTTATCAAAGAAGTACAAGAGGCTATTTCCGTGAACAAGGTAAAGCCGCAAAATACAAACCCGGTGATTACAAACATCTGGAATAAAATAACCGATTCAAATGT
>JAFGTW010000011.1 GCA_016938835.1 Patescibacteria group bacterium | reverse complement strand
GTAAGAGCTGCATCTAAAATGAAGGATCCAAAATATACAAAATTAACCCCAAAAATTCTTGGTAAAATTATCATTGCGGGGATATATAAAACAACTTGTCGAAACATTGATATTATACTAGCCACTTTACCTTTATTAATTGATGGGAAATAACTCATCCCATTCATTGTAATTACTAATAAAGGAATAACTGAAATAAAGATTCTATAGTTAGTTAGATTTTCACTACTTATCGCACCCTCGAACATAAGGGATAATATACCTTGTGGATTAATCATTAAGAATAACCACATTGGTAATATTAAGATTAGCCCGCCAAGGATAAAAACCTTTGTTGCACTAATAACTCTGCTATATTGTTTTGCTCCGAAATTAATACCAACAGTTGGTTGAAGCGATCTCATTATTGCAAATAATGGTGTCATCATAAATAGCATTAATCTGTAGGTAACCCCATAGAATGCTATATCATAAGAAGTTCCAACAGCCCCTATTGCATTTAATATAACAACGCCTTGTAATACACTCATAACTGACATAATCAAAGAAGGCATTCCCATTGATTTAATATCTTTTAATATGGATTTATCACGTCTTACACTAAATAAATTAGCTTCAAAGGATGGTTTTTTACTTTTAAAATAAATAACTCCCAAAATAGTATAAACAGCCATTCCTATGTTAGTTCCCCAGGCAGCTCCTACAACTCCAAAATTGAAAATACCCATTAAAATATAGTTAATTATTATATTAACTAATAAACCAGTACCCATTATTAAGGCGGCTGTTCCCATTTTCCCTTCAGCTCTTATTATTAAATTATAAGCTAAACCAAAAACCCAAAAAAGGGAGCCAAAAATTGTTATTCTAAAATATGTTAATCCGAGTTCTAAGGCTTCTCCTTCTCCCCCCATAAAAACCATTAAGGGTCTTGAAACAAGAAACAATACTACCATCAAACAAAGAGTGGATAATAACCCCATATAATTTGCATTACCAAGTATTTTTCTTTGTACTCCCTTATTATTTTCACCAATTGCAATAGATAAATAAGCCCCAGCGCCACCTCCAATAAGAGAACCAAATCCGACCGCTATTTGTGTTAGTGGATAGGCAACAGATACCCCACTTAGTGCAACTTCCCCAACAAAAGATCCAACAAATATTGCATCAAAAACCGCATTGAGACCATGTAATATCATGGCAATAACAGCCGGCAG
>JAFGTW010000010.1 GCA_016938835.1 Patescibacteria group bacterium | reverse complement strand
GGCGATAGTATTAAGATTTACGAAGGAGTCTAATTTTCTGTAAAACATTAATTGATTACATATGGGTATCAAAAAAGTAAGAGCCAATACTCCTGGAAGACGTAACGCCACTTTTGACGATTGTGTTGACGTGACTAGAAATACTCCAGAGAAAAGCTTAATTGTTATCAAAAAGAAAACCAGTGGCCGTAATAGTCAGGGTAAAATTACTGTTCGTCATCGTGGCGGCGGTGAGAAAAGATATATTCGCTTAGTTGATTTTAAGCGTGATAAGTTTGATATTCCCGCAACAGTGGCTACGATTGAATATGACCCTAATCGTGGAGCTCGTTTAGCTTTATTAAATTATGCTGATGGTGAGAAACGCTATATTATTGCTCCGAATGAATTAAAGGTTGGTGATAAGATTTTAAGTTCTAAAACTTTAATTGAAATTAAAACTGGTAATGCTATGCCAGTAGAGTTTATTCCTGCCGGTGTAGCCATTAATAATTTAGAATTTGAGGTTGGTCGTGGTGCTAGAATCGCTCGTGGCGCTGGTAATGCAGTCTTTGTTATGGGTGTTGAAGGTAAATATGCTCAAGTAAAAATGCCAAGCGGAGAGATCCGTTTAGTTAAAAAAGAATGTTTATGTACAGTTGGACAGGTAAGTAATCCCGACAAGCGTCATATTACTTTAGGAAAAGCTGGTCGCAGTCGTCATATGGGCATTCGCCCAACAGTGCGTGGTAGTGCTATGAATCCAGTTGATCATCCACATGGAGGTGGTGAAGGAAATCAATCCATTGGTTTGAAACATCCAAAGACTCCATGGGGTAAACCAGCCTTAGGTGTTAAGACTAGAAAGAAAAAGAAATCTTCTTCCAAGTTAATCATTAAGCGTCGTTCTAAGAAGAGAAGATAAGAATTAACACATAATACATCAATTTATCCAATTATTTAAAAGTATATGTCAAGAAGTTTAAAAAAAGGTCCATATGTTAATCCTAGAATTTTGAAAAAAGTTCAAGATTTAAAACCGGGCGACAAGACAATCATCAAAGTTTGGGATCGTGCTTGTACAGTTGTGCCAGCTATGGTTGGACTTACTATTGGTGTTCATAATGGCAAAACTCATTTTCCTGTCTACATTGTTGAAAATATGATTGGTCATCGTTTAGGCGAATTTGCTATGACTAGAAAGTTCGTTACTCACGGTGGTAAGATGGCAAAGGCCCAGGCTAAGGGCGGCAAATAATTAAAATGCGAGACGGATAGGCAATTGTGCTAATTCCGCCGACAAGCGAATCCTATGGAAATTAAAGCAAATCTAAATCATTTAAGAATGTCTCCACGCAAAGTGCGTTTGGTTATTGACGTTATCCGCAAAATGCCGATAGACAAAGCTTTGGATCAATTACAATTTTTAAATAAATTGGCATCTGATCCTGTTAAAAAGCTGATTGAGTCTGCGGTTGCTAACGCTGATCATAATTTTAGTATTGAACGTAGTAATTTATATATTAAAGAAATTAAGGCTGATGAAGCTGTTACTTTAAAGCGTTGGATGCCTAGAGCTCATGGACGTGCTACTGTTTTACGTAAACGTGCTTGTCATATCCACCTCACTTTAGCTGAAATTGTTGAAAGCGGTAAGAAGACAGCCAAGAAATCTAAAATTGAAGCACCGGTTAAGTTAGAACAGGTTGTAGCTGATGCTGAAAAAAAGGGTAAGAAAACTGTTGATAAAAAGGTAGACACCAAGTCAGGTGCTAAAGTTAACGCTGACACTAAATCAGGCAAAGGTTTCACTACAAAAAATTTCAATCGTAAGAGTGGAGTATAAGATTTTATCTAAAGCAATTAATACGCACAATAAATAGTATGGGTAAAAAAGTAAATCCAAAAGTAATGCGTTTAGGCATTACCAAGACTTGGCCATCAATTTGGTTTGAAAGTGGTAATAATTACATTAAGAATATTCAACAGGATATTGTTATTCGTAAATTTCTCATTCGAACTATGCGCGAGGCTGGTATTGATAGAGTAGAAATTATTCGCAGTTTGAATAAGATTACTATTGATATCTGGACAGCTAAACCCGGTTTAATTATCGGTCGTGGTGGTAACGGGGTGGAAGAATTGAAAAAATCTATTCATGACAAGTTCTTGAAAAATTTCCGCATGGGTGAAATTAATTTAAATATTAAGGAAGTTAGTCGACCTCAGCTTAGTGCTCAGATTGCCGTTCAAGGTGTTATTACTGATTTAGAAAAGCGTATGCCTTTTCGTAAAGTAATGAAACAGTTGATTGGGCGCGTAGAAAGAGCCGGTGCTTTAGGAGTTAAAGTGGAGATTAGTGGTCGTTTAAATGGTGCTGAAATTGCTAGGACCGAGAAGTTGGTTTCCGGAAAAGTTCCATTGCAGACTTTACGAGCAGATATTGATTATGCTCGTGGTGCCGCCGCTACTACTTATGGTACTATTGGCGTTAAAGTCTGGATTTATAAAGGCGAAGTCTTTGAAAAAGACCAAGAAGCCAAGGGTGAATTAATCGCCACACGCAAATAAAAATTTAACGATTTTCATACCGATATGTTAATGCCTAAGAAAACTAAATACCGCAAAGATCATAAGCGTCGTCGCGGTGGAGTAGCCTCTCGTATGCTTGAAGTAAGCTTTGGTAGTTATGGCTTAAAAGCTGTAACTGAACACTGGGTTACTTCTCGCCAAATCGAGTCTGCTCGTCGTGTTATGACCCGCTACACCAAAAAGACTGGTAAGATGTGGATTCGTATTTTTCCTGATAAGCCAGTTACTGCTCATGGTGGTGAAATGCCTATGGGTAAGGGAAAGGGCGCGGTTGATCACTATGTAGCGATTGTTAAGCCAGGAACAGTTATGTTTGAAATGGAAGGCGTTGACGAAGCTACAGCTAAAGAAGCAATGACTCTAGCCGCTCATAAACTGCCTTTAAAGGCAATCTTTGTTGGTAAATAAGAGCGAGAATCAAAATTATTTTTAATCAATAATATGGAAATAAAAGAACTTACAACTAAAACTCCGGCTGAATTACAGAAATTATTGGCTCAATATCGCGAAAAATTACGTGAGTTGCGTTTTAAAGATTCTAATCGTCAGTTGAAAAATGTCCGTGAGATCAGACAAGTTCGCGAAATAATCGCTCGAATTTTCACGGTTTTAAACACTAAAGTTTAATTACACTTATATGTCAGAAAAAAAATTAGAAGAGACAATCGCTCCAGCGACCAGCAAGACAGTCAAGCGTTTTAAAGGCGTGGTTGTTCGTGCTAAAGGTAATAAAACTGTAGCAGTTGAAGTTGAAACTGTAAAAATGAATAAAAAGTACCGTAAACGTTTTAAAGTAAGCACTAACTATCAAGTTCATGATGAAAAGAATGTTTGTAAGGAAGGTGATAAGGTAACTTTTATTGAATGTCGCCCCTTAAGTAAAACTAAGCGCTGGCGAATAACTGAGAAATAAAGCAATGGCTGACTGTACCTGCATTAATTGGTACAGCGGTAAACAATATTGATATGATTCAAGTACAGACAAAATTAAAAGTAGCCGATAATTCCGGCGCCAAAGAAGTGATGTGTATTCGCGTTTTAGGCGGTTATCGTAAGCGTTATGCTGGCGTGGGTGATGTTATTGTCGCTGCCGTTAAAAGTGCCTCGCCACATGCGGCTGTTAAGAAAAGTGATGTTGTTAGGGCTGTGATTGTGCGTACAAGCAAAGAAATCAGACGTGCTGATGGAACTTATGTAAGATTTGATGATAATGCTTGTGTGATCATGGTTGATAAAGAAAAGAAAGATCCTAAGGGAACGAGAATTTTTGGTCCGGTGGCCAGAGAAGTGCGTCGTGCCGGTTTTGTAAAAATTGCTTCTTTGGCTCCTGAAGTTTTATAATTAAGAGCGCCAAAACGAATATATGAACATCAAGAAAAATGACAATGTAAAAATATTAGCAGGCAAAGATCGCGGTAAAAGCGGTAAAGTTTTGCAGGTTATGCCTGAAGCCGGCCGTGTTAGTGTTGAAGGTTTAAATTTGCTGGTTAAGCATTTACGTCCTAATCGCGAAGGTGAGAAGGGCCAGCGGATTGAATTTCCAGCTTTTGTTAATGTCTCTAATGTTGCTTTAATTTGTCCTGCTTGCGGGAAGCAAACTCGGCTCGCTGCCAAGATTGTTGCCGGTGAAAAAGGAAACAAAAAATATCGTGTCTGTAAAAAGTGTCAGACTGTAATCGAGTAACCTCAATTTTATGAGCTTAAAAGAAAAATATCAAAAAGAAGTAGTTCCACAGCTTAAAGAGCGTTTTGGCTACAAAAATAACCTTTTAGTGCCACGTATGCAGAAAGTGGTGATTAATGTTGGTTTTGGTAAGCATGCTAAGGAAAAAGAAGCTATTGCTTTGATTGAAAAAGCTTTAACCAAGATTAGCGGTCAAAAACCAATCATGACTAAAGCTAAGAAATCTGTGTCTGCTTTTAAATTACGCCAAGGTCAAGTTATTGGGTCTGTTGCTACTTTACGCGGAGAAAGAATGTATGATTTTGTTGATAAATTGGTAAATGTAACTTTTCCGCGTGTAAGAGATTTCCGCGGCATTAGTGACCATGGAGTTGATCGTACTGGTAACATTACTATTGGTTTTAAAGATTATTCCGCTTTTCCAGAACTTAGACCAGAAGATGTTGATACTGTTTATGGTTTAGAACTTTCAATTAATACGAATGCAAAAAATCGCGAAGAAGGCTTAGCTTTATTTACAGCTCTTGGCTTTCCTTTCAAAAAAAACGAAAAATAATTTAATTATTATATATGGCAAGAACAGCTCTAATTGTAAAAGCAAAGCGCAAACCAAAGTTTTCTACGCGCAAAATTAATCGTTGCTGGCGCTGCGGTCGCAACCACGGCTACATGCGTGATTTCGGTTTGTGCCGTATTTGCTTCCGTGAATTAGCCGATAATGGTGATTTGCCAGGCATTACTAAATCTAGCTGGTAAAATCCGGCCACCCATATTATCTAAACATTGAATAACAATATGACAGATCCAATCGCAGACATGTTTACACGCATCCGTAATAGCTCTAAGGTTCGTAAGACCGAGGTGTTAATGCCGATGAGTAAAATGAAATATAAAATAGCTCAAATTTTGGAAAAAGAGGGCTGGATTAATCGTGCCGAAATTGTAGCCGGTGGACTTAATTCCCGCCATAATCAGTTTGACCAATTGAAGTTGGTTTTGAAATACCAAAAGAACGGCAATCCTTATATTAATGGTATTAAACGTGTGAGTAAATGTGGTGCTAGAGTTTATGTAGATAAGAGCAATATCCCTACAGTTTTAAATAATTTTGGAATTGCTATTATTTCAACCTCTTCCGGCTTAATGACCAATAGAGAGGCCTACCAAAAAAATATAGGCGGTGAGGTTATTGGAGAAGTGTACTAACTAAAACGTTGCGGGCGAATTTAGCTATATAGTTATTTTGCACCGTACGAATAAAATATGTCTCGTTTAGGAAAATTACCAATAAATCTATCAGCTGGAGTTAGCGCCAAATTCGAAGGCGGTATTTTAACCGTTAAGGGTCCAAAAGGCGAATTATCCAGAGAAATTAAAGCTCCTGCTATTGTTGAAATCAGTGAGGGTCTTTTGAAGATTAACGTTGATTTAGAAGCAAAAGATGCTAGTGCTTATTGGGGTTTATATCGCGCTCTTGCTAATAATATGGTTATTGGCGTTACTACTGGCTTTACTAAGAAGTTAGAAATCAATGGCGTTGGTTATAGAGCTGCTTTAAGTGGCAATAAGCTTAATTTGAATCTTGGTTATTCTCATCCAATTGAATTTCAGCTACCAACTGGCATTACAGCTGTAGTTGAAGGTAATACTATTACTTTAAGCGGTGTTAGCAACGAGCTTTTAGGGGACACTGCTTATAAAATTCGCAAATTACGCATTCCTGAGCCTTATAAGGGTAAAGGTGTTAAATATTCTGATGAAATTGTTCGCCGTAAAGCCGGTAAAACAGCTGCTAAAAAATAAAGCAATTGTGATTTAAATATATGATTAATACTATTAAAAAAGAAATCGCTCGTAAAAATAGACGTCAAGCTAGAGTGAGGGCAAAAATTAGTGGTACAGCGGCTCGTCCTCGTTTGAATGTTTTTCGCTCTAATAAGGGAATGTATTTGCAATTAATTGATGATACTGTTGGCAAGACTTTGGTTAGTGCTCACATTAAAGAAATAAAAGAAAAGGGCTTAAAGAAGACTGAGATTTCCGCTTCGTTAGGTAAACTATTAGCAGAAAAGGCTATGGCTTTAGGTGTAAAAGAGGTAATATTTGATCGTAGTTCATATCGCTATCATGGTCGAGTTAAGGCGGTTGCTGATGCTGCTCGTGAACAGGGATTAATTTTTTAAAATTACTTTTAATAAGATTTTTATATGGCAGATGATAAAAAAACAGTAGAAACTAGCAGTTTGGACCAGCAAGCAGCTGCAGTTGTAGCTAAAACCGTTTACGGTGGTCAGGACAAGCGTTCAAGTGGCGGAGCTCGTTCTCCTCGTCGCGATAATCGCGGTAAACGCGATGAACGCCGAGATGAATTTGAACAGCGTATTTTAGAAATCGCTCGTGTTACTCGTGTTATGGCTGGTGGTAAGCGTATGAATTTTCGTGCTTGTGTGGCCATTGGTGACCGCAAAGGTAGCGTTGGCGTAGGTTTAGGTAAAGGTGCTGATGTTACTATGGCTGTTAATAAGGCAGTTAATCGTGCTAAGAAAACTTTAGTCAAGGTGCCAGTTCTAAATGATACTATTCCTCATATGGTTTTACAGAAATTAGGAGCAGCTTCTATTATCTTTAAGCCAGCTAAACAGGGAAGAGGTGTTATTTCTGGTGGTGTAACTCGTGCTATTTTAGAATTAGCAGGTGTTAAGAATGTGAGTAGTAAAGTCCTTGGTAGCAATAATAAGGTAAATAATGCTCGCTGTACTTTAGCCGCTTTAGCTAGCTTACGTCAGGTTGACGGACGCAAGTCTAAGAAAGAAAACTCTAAAATTAACGATAAGGTTGTTAAATCTAAGGAAAAAGAAGTGAATAAGACTGAGCCTAAAACAAATGATAAAAAAATTGCCGCCAAGAAATAAGCGGATAAACAGATAAATATAAAATTTATGTTGTCACTGAATAACATTAAGCGCGCTACAGGCGCTACTCATAAAAGAAAACGAGTTGGTCGTGGTAATGCTTCCGGTCATGGTACTTATAGTACTCGTGGTCAGAAAGGGCAGAAATCACGTGCTGGTGTGAGTAATTTAAAGCGTTTGGGTATGCGCAAACAATTATTGCAGACCCCAAAATTACGCGGTTTTGTTTCTTTAAAAGCAAAGAATCAGATTGTGGCTGTTAGCGTTATCAATAAGGAATTTAAGGATGGAGATATTGTTAGTCCAAGTACATTATTTGAAAAAGACTTAATTAAGAATGCTACGGATAGGGTTAAAGTCCTGGGCAAGGAAAAGCTCACAGTAAAAGTAAAGTTTGAAAAAATATTAATGAGCGCTTCAGTTAAAGACCAGATATCCGCCTAGGGTATTTGGTTTTTGCCTATAAATCATAATTTAACAACTTATGTTGGAAAAAATACAACAAATTTGGAAAGCTAAAGATTTACGTCGTAATGTACTTTTTGTTTTGGGAATGCTGGTTGTTTTTCGTTTAGCTGCTCATATTCCAGTGCCAGGAGTAGATGCTACTGCTTTAAAGAATTTATTTAATTCTAATCAAATTTTAGGTTTAATGAATTTGTTTTCTGGTGGCGGAATGGAGAACTTTTCTATTGTAATGATGGGCATTGCTCCTTACATTACTTCTTCTATTATTTTTCAATTATTAGGCATGATTTCTCCAAAGATTGAAGAAATGCAGAAAGAAGAGAGTGGAAGACAGAAGATTAATATGTGGACACGTTGGGCGACTGTACCTTTAGCGGCTATGCAAGCCTATGGCATGATTACTCTATTACAGAGTTCAAATCAAGGCATCTTAGGTGCTATGAGCATGTTTGATTTTATTGCTATTATTATAACTATTACTGCCGGCACCATTTTCTTAATGTGGATAGGTGAATTAATTACAGAAAAAAATATTGGCAATGGTATTTCTTTATTAATTTTTGCTGGTATTGTGGCAGCTTTGCCCAGACAGATTCAACAAATTGCTGTGAGTTATGATTCAACCCAATTATTTACAATTATTGGCTTTATCGTTATTGCTATTATTACTGTAGTTAGTGTGGTTATTATTAATGAAGGTCAACGTAATATTCCAGTGCAATATGCTCGCCAAGTTCGTGGTCAACGTGCTTTTGGCGGATCAAGCACACATCTGCCTTTACGCGTAAATATGGCTGGTGTTATTCCAATTATCTTTGCTATTTCTGTGGTTTTATTCCCGCCAATGATTGCTCAATTTTTCTTGCATGCGAAGAGCAGTTGGTTAGCCTCTTTGTCAGCTAAAGTCATTACTATTTTTAATGATCAATTAATTTACGGCATTATTTACTTTGTGTTGGTGTTTGCTTTTACTTATTTTTATACTGAAGTTGTTTTTCACCCAGATCGTATTGCTGAAAATTTACAGAAACAAGGTGGATTTATTCCTGGTATCAGACCAGGGAAGTCAACGACTGATTATTTAGCTTATACTACTCACCGCATTATTTTCTTTGGCGCTTTATTTTTAAGTTTGATTGCTATTTTACCTTTAGTGATGCGTTATTTCACCGGCGCTCAATCATTGGTTATTGGTGGTACTAGCTTATTAATCGTGGTGGCGGTGGTTATTGAAACTGTTAAACAGATTGAATCACAATTAACCATGCGTGAATACGACGGTTTATAGAAAAATATTATTAAATACAGCTTTATAAAAATGTAGTCTCGGCTACATTTTTGTGTTATAATTGAAGGTATAAGCTTTAAAAATATGGATTTAGATGATTTTTTTAAGGATATTAAATCTCAACCTAGCTATATTATCGAGCGTCGCTTAAATGAGCTGGTGCGGCAAAATTATCACTTTAAGCATTTGAGCGAGAAAAATAAAGATTTGGTATTTTCATTGGTAAAAAAATATAAAGAGAAATTAAGAGCTGGTATCGGTGTTTCTCAGTATGTAATAAACCGTGATATGTATAAATTGTATCAGCAGCGCTATGATGAAGATTTAACTGAAGTTGATCGCAAACATATTCGAGAAATTTTGGAAAAATTTAAAAAATAAATTTGATTAAGTTGTTTTGTATATGTTTTTACACGCCCTGATTGTCATTATTGGTCTTTGTTTATTTGAAATCATTACTAGTGTTGATAACGCTATTATTAATGCCAATATTTTAAAGACTCTAGAGATTAAGTATCGACGTTTCTTTTTAGTATGGGGCATCTTGTTTGCTGTTTTTGTAGTTCGTGGCCTTTTGCCTTTTGCTATTATTTGGTTGGCGGCGCCAAGTTTGTCTTTAGGAGAGGTCTTTCAGGCGGCTTTTGCCGGCAACGGTGAGGTTGCTTCTTATTTATCGACCTCTAAGCCACTTTTGCTGATGGGGGGAGGTACTTATTTATTCCTGGTTTTTTTGTCTTGGTTATTTTTAGAAAATAATAATTTCGCTTTTAAAGTAGAGAAGTTTCTAAAGAATAAAGTTAAGAGTTTCTATGTTATTGTCGTTTTAAGTATTTCTTTAGTGGCTACTTTATCTTGGTATCATAATCGATATATGCTCTTGGCAGCAGTTATTGGTTTAACTGTTTTTACTGGCGTTAGTGCGATTAAAAAGAATACTGAAAAAACTGGTAAGAAATTGTTAAATCCGGCTGTTAGTGCTTGGAGTAAGATTATTTATCTAGAAATTTTAGATGCCTCGTTTTCTGTTGACGGAGTTATCGGTGCTTTTGCTTTTACCATGAGCGTGCCTTTCATTATTATTGGTAATGGCTTAGGTGCGATTGTGGTTCGTCAGCTAACCATGAGGGGTATTAATATTATTACTAAGTTTGTGTATTTAAAAAATGGAGCGATGTATTCTATCGGTATTTTGGGCCTAATTATGACCTCGGAAAGCTTTGGCGCAGAATATCCTTTCTGGATAACACCATTGGCGACGGTAATTCTACTAATGATATTTTTTTGGCGATCACTTCATGTTTCAGCAAAAATAAAAAATAATTAATTTATTTATGGTTTATATTAAATCTCAAGAAGAAATAGAGGTAATTAGAGCTGGTGGAAAAATATTAGCTCAAATTTTGCGTACCTTAAAAGATATGGTTAAGCCGGGTGTAAATACGGCTGATTTGGAAGAAGTGATGTTGAAAATGGTGGAGGAAGCTGGTGGACGTCCTGCTTTTAAAGATTATCCGATGGGTGGTGGAGTTTTCTTTCCTTCGGGAATTTGTGCATCCATTAATGATGAAGTTGTCCATGGGGCAGCTGTTCCTGGCAGAATTTTAAAAGAGGGGGATATTATTGATCTTGATATTGGTATGGAGTGGCCTGTTAAGCCTGATTTAAGAAAAAAACTTGGAGTGCCTACTAATTCTCATTCTCCGGCTGGCGGTTTTTATACGGATATGTGCACGACAGTAGCAGTTGGGAAAATTAGCCCTGAGGCTCAGAAATTACTAGTAGTTACCAAAGAATGTTTGGATACTTCTATTAAAAAAGTGCGCCCTGGGGCACATCTTAATGAAATTGGTGGCACAGTCCAAAGAATCGCTGAGGGGGCTGGATATGGCGTTGTGCGCGACCTAGTTGGGCATGGTGTTGGTTATTTAGCTCATGAAGATCCGGAAGTTTATCATTATTTAATTAATGAAAAATCAAGTGCTAATTTAGAGTTAAAAGAAGGGATGGTTATTTGTATTGAGCCGATGATTAATGCAGGCACACATGAAGTTATAGTAGCTGATGATGGGTTTACAGTATTAACAGCTGACCATTCTTTAAGTGCTCACTTTGAACATACAATTGCTGTCACTAAAGATGGTTATGATATTTTAACTTTAGAATAATATGAATTTAGCGGCCGAAAATCAATATCTTGGCGTTGACTGGGGTGAAAAACGCATCGGCCTGGCCTTAGCTGATGTAGAAACAAAAATGGCCTTGCCTTTTAAAACCGTTAATAGTTTAAAAGAACTTTTGCTTGTAATTGTTGAAGAAAATATTGCTTTAATAGTTATTGGCACACCGAGGAAGATGGCTGGTGAAGCGGCTAATAATCCTTTGTATTTAAGCTTTTTAAAAGAGTTAAAATCTAAAACAGAGGTGGAAGTAGTGGAAATTGATGAGCGTTTATCTAGCAAAGGTGCTGATGCTTTAATTGGGAGCGCCAAGGACAAGGCAGGGCGAGATGAAATTGCGGCCGCTATTTTTTTACAAACATATTTAGAAAAATTATAAATAAATGGACGCGACTTATCCAACAAATGCCATTATTTTAAATAGGCGTGACTACCGCGAGGCCGACCGCCTCGTTTCTGTTTATACTCCTGAGTTTGGGCGTTTATCTCTATTAGCCCGTGGAGCTCGTAAATGGGGATCAAAATTGGCGCCGCACTTAGAGCCGATTAGTATTAGTAAGATTCTAGTTGTTAAAGGCAAAGGCTTTGATTATGTGGGTTCGGCGATAATGAGTGAAGCTTTTTTAAATATTAAACAAGATTTAAATAAATTATATTTTGTCGGTCAGGCCTTATCTATCTTTAGTCGTTTAGTACACGAGGGCGAAACTGATAAGGAATTGTATCAATGGCTAGAAAGATGGTTGCATAATATTGACGAAGCTTCTCCTAATCTTCCTTTTGATAAAGAGGATGGACGTTTTCGCCTAGCGCTTTTTTCTTGGCGCCTATTATCTCTTTTGGGCTATGGAACACAACTACAAACTTGTATTGTTTGTGATGAAAAAATTAAGGCAGGGAAGAATAGTTTTGATTTGAGTCGAGGAGGATTGCTTTGTTCTTCTTGTCAAACTAAACCAGATTTTAATATTCTTGATAATTCGCTATTAGCCCTATCCGATAATTGTATCAAGTTGCTTCGTTTAATTGATGGCGGGGAAATAAAAAACATTAAATTTTCGCCAAAACTACTGAAAGAGTGGGAGAATTTAAATATCCAGCGCCTACGCTGGTTACAGGCTTAGAGCAATGATAAAAATTTTTTAATTTTAGCTTATTAATACCTTTAAAGGTATTTTTTTATTTCTCTAAATATAATATTATTTTATCATTAGCTTTTTTGATAAAATAAAGCTTCAATCATCAGTCTTTTTTCTTAGTATTTCTTTAATTTTCAACTTGCTAAATGACTTGAAATGAGCTAAGATTAAAAGGTGAAAAAACCTTAAATATTAAGGATTTTTGTAATTAATTAATTAAAATATGTCAAGAATATCAATTGCTAATGCTAAGGCTCAAGGTGTCGGAGAAGTGGAAATTACTGGCTTTGTGCAAAACATTCGTTTAATGAAAGGCTTAGCCTTTCTTGATTTGCGTGATTTAAGCGGTAATATGCAATTGGTGATAGAGGAGTCTCGTGATGCTAGTATCTATGAATTGGCGCAAACAATTAATTTAGAGAGCATTGTTAGTGTTACTGGAGAATTAAAAGAGAAACCAGCAAAAAAGAATGATCCCAATCCAGTGAAAGATTATGAGCTCTCAGTTTCTAGTTTAAATATTATCAGTTTAGCCGAAGCAAATTTACCGATTCCGGTTTTAACTAAAATTGATAATGAAGCAAATTTAGAGAATCGTCTTGACTGGCGCTGGCTTGATTTACGTCGTGATGAGCATCGTTTAATTTTTCAAGTTTGGACAAAATTAGAAGAAGGTTTTCGGGCTCAATTGTTATCAGAAAATTTTACCCAAATATATACCCCTTGTTTAATGAGTACAGCCAGTGAAACTGGTTCTGAAGTTTTTGAAGTAAAGTATTTTGATACTAAAGCTTATCTTTCACAATCTCCTCAGTTTTATAAACAGATGGCTATTGCTTCTGGTTTTGAAAAGGTGTTTATGACTGGTCCAGTTTTTCGAGCTGAGGCTTCTTTTACTAGTCGCCATGTGACGGAATTTACCGGTTGGGATTTTGAGTTTGCTTATATTAAATCACATCACGATATTATGGATTTAGAAGAGCGGGCTTTGATTAGTGCTTTTAAGAAGGTGTCTGAGTTAAATATTGACTTAGATATTCCTACCGCTCCTTTTCCACGTTTAAGTTTGCAAGAAGTAAAAGAAAAATTACAAGCTATCGGCGTTACTAGTGAGAAAGATGACGATTTATCACCAGAAGAGGAAAGAGAAATTTGTCGCTTGATTAAAGAAGAGCAGGGTCATGATTTTGTTTTTGTGACTGACTATCCTATTACTACTCGCCCTTTTTATCATATGCGTCATGAAAATGATAATAATTTAACCAAGAGCTTTGATTTACTCTATCGCGGTGTAGAAATAACCACTGGTGCACAGCGTGAGCATCGTTTAGATGTGTTAGAAAAACAAGCGGTTGAGAAGGGGATGAATCTTGATGAGTTGAAAGATTATCTTAATTTTTTCCGTTACGGCTGCTCACCTCATGGCGGCGTTGGTATCGGTCCGGCCCGTATTATTATGAAAATTTTAAATATTGATAATGTCAAAGAAGTTTGTTTCTTGCCTCGTGATGTTAAGCGTTTAAGACCTTAGTTAAATATTAATTATATGGATAAAGTTTCAATTAAACAGATATATCGTCATAGCGAAGATTATTTACAGAAAAAAATCAATATTTCTGGCTGGGTACGCACGGTGCGTTCTTCTGGAGATGTGGCTTTTATTGAGGTTAATGATGGTAGTTTTTTTAAGGGTTTACAGGTAGTGATTAACAATAGTTTAGATAATTTCTCTAGTTTAGAAAAATTAAATATTGGTTCATCTTTAACAGTTGAGGGAACCCTGATTTCTTCACCGGCTGAAGGACAGGCTTTCGAATTGTCTGCTGAAGACGTAACTATTATTAACGAAGCTCGGGAAGATTATCCTCTACAAAAAAAACGTCACAGTTTTGAATTTTTGCGTGAGATTGCTCATTTACGCCCTCGTAGTAATACTTTCTCGGCAGTTTTTCGTTTACGCTCCGCTTTAAGTTATGCAATTCATAAATTTTTTCAAGAAGAGAATTTTTCTTATGTTCATACCCCAATTATTTCCGCTAGTGACTGTGAAGGTGCGGGTGAAATGTTTCAAGTAACAACCCTTGATTTAAAAAAGGTATCAATGAGTAAAGATGGGGAAGTAGATTTTTCCAAGGATTTTTTTGGACAGAAGGCTGGTTTGACCGTTAGTGGACAGCTGAATGCAGAAGCTTTAATTATGGGTCTTGATAAAGTTTATACTTTTGGGCCAACTTTTCGAGCCGAAAATTCAAATACCAGTCGTCATGCTTCTGAGTTCTGGATGATGGAGCCGGAGATGGCCTTTGCTGATTTAAAGGCAGATATGGATTTAGCTGAAAAAATGTTGAAGTATTTAATTAATTATGTTTTACGTGAATTACCAGAAGAAATGGCTTTCTTTAACGAGTTTATTGATAAAGGTTTAATTGAACGTTTACAAGCAGTAGCGACGGCTGACTTTGGTCGCATTACTTACACTGAAGCAATTGAATTATTACTGAAGAGCGGCGAAAAGTTTAGCTATCCAGTGTCTTGGGGAATTGATTTACAAACCGAACACGAACGTTATTTAGCGGAAAAAGTTTTCAACAAACCAATGTTCTTAACAGATTATCCTAAAGACATCAAAGCTTTTTATATGCGTCAGAATGATGACGGCAAAACAGTAGCGGCTATGGATTTACTTGTCCCTGGTATCGGTGAAATTATTGGTGGCAGCCAAAGAGAAGAACGTTATGAAATTTTAGAAAAACGCATTGCTGAATTAGGAATGAATCCTGAAGATTATCGTTGGTATCTTGACTTACGTCAATATGGCTCTGTTCCTCATGCTGGTTTTGGTCTTGGCTTTGAAAGAGCAATTATGTATTTATCGGGCATGGCTAATATCCGCGACGTTATTCCATTTCCACGCACTCCAAAAAATGCCAAATTCTAAATACTAATTTTAATTAACAAAAAAGTATATGAATAATCATAATGCTAAGTTTGCTTTTTATTATTTATTATCATTAACTGCTTTAATCTTTACTGCTTTATCTGTTGGCATGATTGTTTTTGGTATCATTGATAGCACGGTCGCTGATGCTTTAAACTATAATAGTTATAATAGTGTTGACGCTCAGCTTAAATTTGCTATTTCTGCTCTTTTTATTGCCGCTCCAATTTATTATTTTCTTTCTCACTTAATTAATCGTGGCTTACGCAAAAAAGAGTTAGAAATTGATTCTTCATTACGCCGCTGGCTCACTTATTTTATTATCCTTGTTGCCTCAGTTATTATTTTAGGTGTTTTTATTAATGTGATTAATAATTTTTTGTCGGGTGAATTAACTATTAGCTTTATTCTGAAAGCTTTAACTGTATTAGTGATTGCCGTAGCTGTCTTTTCCTTCTATTTCTATGATATCAAACGTCAGGAAACATCGAAGAAAGATTTAGTTTTAAGTCTATTTGCTTGGATTTCCGGATTTTTAGTTCTAGCCGCTTTTGTTTCTGCTTGGTTTTTCGTTACACCACCAAAAATGGCGCGTGCGAATTTGCTTGATCAGAAATTAAGCAATAATATCTATCAATTAGAAGATGCAGTTAATAATTATTATGCTGAGTATCAGATATTACCAAATAATTTAGAGGAGCTAAAGAATGTAAAAAATATTTATTTTGACCCTAAGAATTTAGTTGATCCAGAGACAAAGCAGCCGATAGAATATCGGGTAGATGGGGATAAGGAGTTTTCTTTTTGTGCTAATTATCGGACTGCTAGCAGTGTTGATGTTCGGGATAATATGTCTTATGGTATTGGTAATCGTGAACATAGCGCTGGTTATTATTGTGTGCCAGGCCAACTCTGGATTGTTGAGTCTGTAAATGGCGGTTTACCAGTAAAGAGATAATTATTTATGATTGATTTTAGTACAGAAAAATTTCAAGGTCCACTTGCTCTCCTTCTGCAGATGATTGAGAAAGAGGAAATGGATATTACAGAAATTGCCTTGGCGTCTATTGCTGATCAATATGTTGCTTATGTTGAGCATGCTGAAAATATTGATTTAGATGAAATTGCCGATTTTTTAGTGGTGGCAGCCCGTCTTTTATATATTAAATCTAAGGCGCTTCTGCCTTATTTAACTAATGACGAAGAAGAAGCGGCGGTGGATGATTTAGAAAAACAATTGCGGATGTATAAAGAGTTTGTTGATGCTAGTCAAAAAATATCTGCTTTAATTGAGAGCGGACGGATGATGTTTGCGCCGGTTTTTAATAAAGCTGGTCGGCAAGAAAAAAGAGCAGAAGTATCCTTTTCTCCGCCATCGAAATTGCAGGCCTCTGACTTAAAAGATAGTTGGTTAATAATTTTAGCTCGCCTGAAAAAGCGTGAAAGGAAATTACCGGAGGTAAGTATGGGTCCAAAAATAAGTATCGATGAACGTATTAGTCATATTCGCCATCTTTTAAATGATCAGTTGTCTATTAGTTTGCAACATTTTTTAAAAACGGCTCAATCAAAAGTTGAGGTAATAGTTAATATTTTAGCGGTTTTGGAATTAGCTAAACAAAGGGAATTAGTTTTTGAGCAAGAAGAATTGTTTAGCGAAATTAAAGTTTTAAAAATATAATTAATTTTTAATATGTCAAAGTTATCATCACAATTAGAGGCAATCCTGCTGGTTGCCAATAAGCCGGTAAGCTTAAAAGATTTAAGCAGGGCGGTTGATGCTAAAACAGCCGAAACGGAAAGTGCTTTGAATGAATTAAGCGCTGAATATGAGCACGCTGAACGCGGTTGGCGTTTAATTAAAGCTGCCAGTAATTATCAATTAGTTAGCTCAGGTGAACATGCTGATTTAATTAAAAATTTTTTAAAAACTGAGGTGAGCGGAGAACTTTCTCAGCCAAGCTTAGAAGCTTTGACTATTATTGCTTATCGCGGTCCGGTGAGTAAATTGGAATTAGAAAGAGTGCGTGGCGTTAATTGCAGCTTAATTATTCGTAATTTGCTTTTGCGTGGTTTAATTGAAGAAAGTTTTGATAAGCATAAGAATGAAAATTATTATCAAGTGACTTTAGATTTTGTTCGTTTTCTAGGTTTAAATAGTATTGATGAATTACCTGATTATAATCGTTTACATAATCCTGAAACTTTAGAGGATTTGTTAGCTGATGATGAAAAAGCATGTTAAGTATTATTCCTAACATTTTAGCGCTGGCTATGTCTATTTTATTGCCAGCCACTCCAGTTATTTATGCAAGTGGTGATTGGCGCGGCGTTGAAGCTTGTGTAAGTGATCGTCATTTACCGGAGAATGATGATAAGAAGCTGATTATTTCTGAAGCGCCAATTGTGGAGGCTAAAAGTGCGGCAGTTTTAACTGATGATGGTAATATTTGGCTTGCTAGCCAGGATGCTTACCGGCGTCAACCAATTGCTAGTATCACCAAACTTATGACTGCCTTGGTTTTTCTTGAACATAATCCTGGTTGGGATAATATTTATACTATTAGTAAGGATGATATTGTTTCCGGCGGACGTATTAATTTATTTTGGGGTGAGGAAGTAAAGATTAAGGATTTATTTAATGCCAGTTTAATTGGATCTGATAATGGGGCCACTTTATCATTGGCGCGATCAACTGGTCTAAGTGATGAGGAATTTGTTCAAGCGATGAATAAGAAAGCTCTAAGTCTCGGTTTACTTCAGACGGAATTTGCTGACGCTATTGGTTTAGATAGTCGCAATTTGTCTAATGCTAAGGATGTGGCCCGTTTAGCTCAGACTGCTCTTGATCAGACGGATATTGCTGCCACTACCGGCAAAAGTAACTATAGTTTTAAAACTTTGCAAGGCAAGCAAAAGATGATAGAATCAACCGACTGGCTTCTTGACGGCGGTTTAGTAGATAATATTGAAGCTATTGGTGGTAAGACTGGTTATACGGAGGAGGCTGGATATTGTTTTGTCGGACGTTTTCGAGATGAAAAAGGGCGCAGCCTTATTGCTGTTGTTTTAGATAGCGGTGGCATAAATGAGCGCTTTGCTCAAGCCAGAACTCTAGCTCATTGGGCTTTCACCTATTGTCAGTGGTAAAAACTATGTCAATTATAAACAATCTTTATAAACGTTTTGGTAAATTTTTAGCCAGTAATTATCCAAAAATATTTTATTTTTGTGAGAAGCGTAAGGCAATTGTTAAATTTTTTGTGGCCGGTAGTTCCGCAGCGGTGGTTGATTTGATTGCTCTATACCTTTTTCATGGTGTTTTTCGCTGGGAGATTGTTTTGTCAACTTCCTTAGCCTTTCTCTTGTCATTTTTTATTAGTTTTAGTTTGCAGAAGCTCTGGACTTTTCGAAACTATAATAAAAAGCGCTTACCTCATCAATTAGTTTTGTATATTGGTGCCGCTTTTATCAGTATGAACTTAAATGCTTTGGCTATGCATTTAATGGTTAACAATTGGCATATTTGGTATTTGCTTTCTCAGATTGCGGTTAATGTATTTTTAGGTATCATTAATTTTTTTATTTATAAATTTATAGTATTTCGTAATATTTCCGATGAAGATAAAGCTTAAACCAATACAATTAAATGGGGTTATTCCAGCGCAATGGCTGCGACGAGCTGGTTATACTTATATTGTTGACCATAAAAGCGGTCAGGAAAGTTTTGTGCGTCGTTTTAATCGCGACCTTTATCCCCGTTTTCATTTGTATGTTCAAGTAGAAGAAGCTCAAGATATAATCTTTTTTAACTTACACCTTGATCACAAGAAGGCTAGTTATGAAGGACAGAGTCGGCATAGTGCTGATTATGACGGAGAGTTAGTTCAGGCTGAAGCTGCTCGTTTACAAAGCCTTTTAGGTCTTATTCCTGCTCATGATTCTAATATTGCGGCTAATAGGTCAGTCAATAATTCAATTAAGCCTGGTCGTAGCGAAAGAGAGGGCGATGTTCTTAATCGTCTGCAAGCACCTGATTTAAATAATAGAGTTGTTCAAGTTCCCAAAAAGTCTTGGTGGCAAAAAATATTTTAATAAACTATGTCTTCAGCAGAAGAGATCAAATCTAAATTGGATATCGTTGATGTGTTGAGAGAATATATCCAGGTCAAGGCAGTGGGTGCTAATTTTCAAGCCCTCTGTCCTTTTCATCGTGAGAAATCACCTTCTTTTGTGATTTCACCGGATAAGCAGATTTGGCATTGCTTTGGTTGTGGTAAGGGTGGAGACGTTCTTTCTTTTGTCCAGGAAATGGAAGGTTTAAGCTTTCCTGATACTTTGCGTTTGCTCGCGCCCAAGGCGGGGGTAATTTTAAAATATGAATCAAGTCAAGAGTATTCTAAACGGGGAAGAATTCTTGATTGTTTGCAAGCGGCTGCTAAGCAGGGACAGTATTGGTTAGAAAATGACGCGACTGGCAAAAAAATGAAAGCTTATTTACTCAAACGCGGTTTAACTGAAGAGACGCTTAAAGAATGGCAGGTCGGTTATAATCCTGATACTTGGACAGCGATGATTGAGTATTTACGTACACAAAAATTTAAAGATGAAGAAATATTTGCCGCTGGTTTGGCAGGACGAAGTGATCGGGGCAGTGCCTATGATCGTTTTCGTGATCGCATTACTTTTCCTATTAAAGATGTGAGTGGAAACATTATTGCCTTTACGGCCCGCATTAATCCTGATAAGGAACAAACTATTCCTGGAGGTAAATATATTAATAGTCCGCAAACAGATGTCTATGATAAGAGTCGAGTTCTCTTTGCCCTTGATAAGGCGAAGAAGGCGATTAAAGAAAGAGGCTTTGCCATTGTAGTTGAAGGACAAATGGATGCTATCGCTTGTCATCAACATGGCTTTAGTAATGCCGTCGCTTCCTCTGGCACTGCTTTAACAGCGGAACAATTATTATTATTAAAACGCTTTACTAATAATCTCGCCCTATCATTTGACATGGATAATGCTGGTCAGCTAGCAGCTGATCGCGGTATTCGTGAAGCTATGGCCCTAGATATCAACCTAAAAATTATTACTCTATCTGAGGAATATAAAGACCCTGATCAATGCCTGCAAGCTAATCCTGAAGATTTCAAACAAGCGGTAATTAATTCGCGACCAGTAATGGAATACTATTTTGATAAAATTACTACGGGCAAAGATTTAAGTAAATTAGTCGATAAGAAAGAAGTAGTTAGATTAATGTTAAACATGATTGTTAAGTTAGCTAATAAAATTGATCAAGAATTTTGGTTTAAACGTTTAGCTGAGAGTACGGGCGTTTCTGAACAAATTCTGCGGGAAAGCGTAGTAGTAAGTAAGTCCACATCAGGGCAGACAGTGCCAAAAACAGAAATTAAGGCACCGGTAGTCGCTGAGGCGACGGTTAATCGCGATGAGCGCTTGGCGGATATTTTATTGGCCATATTGCTTAAGGCTCCAACCTACATCCCTTATGCCACTTCTCATTTAGAGCCGGAGGATATTTTATTAGAGAATTTGAGCCAATTTTACAAGAACCTAATAATCTATTATAATAAATTTGATGTTCTTGAATATGATTCTTTTCGCTTATATTTGCAAGAACAAGACGATAAGAGTATTGATATTGTCGATCGTTTAGCCCTTTTAGCCGAAAGGGATTATTATGATTATGATGATAATGCACTCAAATCCGAATTAAGTAAGGTGTTATTAGAATTAAAAAGATTCAGCCTGAAACGTCGTATTAAGAAATTACAGGATCAAATTGGAATCGCTGAAGCGGGAAGTGACAAGATAGATATTAATGATTTAATGACAGAAATAAAAAATTTGACTGAGCAGCTTAACTCGCTGCATAGCCTTTAAAATTATGGCCACTAAAAAAACAATTAAAAAAATATCATCAGTCAATAAAAAGGCTCCGGCTAAGAAAGTTTCTAATACTAAAAAGACGGTGAAAAAGGTTGTAGTTAAAGCTAAGCTTGTTAAAAAAGTTGTAACTAAAAAATCATCAGCGAAAAAAGTAGTGAAAAAGGCTCCAGTCAAGAAAGCTCCAGCCAAGAAAGCTATGCCTAAAAAAGTTGTTATTAAGAAAACTGCCAAGAAAGTTGTAGTTAAAAAAACTAAAGTTGTAGAAAAGGAAGCCAGGGAAGTGGTATATCCCACTGAAGCTCAGATTAAGAAATTAATTGATAAGGGGCGTTTGCGCGGCTTTATAACAGAGACTGAATTATTATATCTATTTCCGGAAGTAGAGGAATATGTTTATGAATTTGATGTCTTCCTTGGAGATTTACAAAAAAATGGCATTCGTATTGCTGAAGATTCTGGTCGTATTTTAGACACTCATGAAAAGAATCCTAACATCACTTCTGCTAAAGCGGCTGCTTCAGTAACTTTTGATTTATCCAAATTAAGTGCTGATTCAATTCAAATGTATTTGAAGGAAATAGGCAAAGTGCCACTTTTAAGTTCCGCTGAAGAAGTGGAATTAGCTAAGTGTAAGGAGAAGGGAGATAGAGAGGCGGAAAAGAAGATAATTGAAGCTAATTTACGTTTAGTGGTGTCTATTGCTAAGAAGTTTGCTGGTGCCAAGGGTTTAAGCTTGCTTGACCTGATTCAGGAAGGTAATATTGGCTTGTTTAGAGCCGTAGAGAAGTTTGAATACCGCAAGGGTTATAAGTTCTCAACTTATGCTACTTGGTGGATTAGACAGGCAATTACGAGAGCTTTGGCTGATCAGAGCCGTACCATTCGTATTCCGGTTCACATGGTGGAAACAATTAATAAATTCCAGCAAGTTCAGCGTACTTTAATTCAAGAATTAGGACGAGAACCATTAGCAGATGAAATCGCCGCCGAAATGGGAGAAGATATCGATAAAGTGCGTTATATTATTAAGATTTCTCAGGATACTATTTCTTTGGAGACCAGTATTGGTGACGACGAAGAAGACTCAACTCTGGAAGATTTTATTGAGGATGTAAAGAATGTTACTCCAGATAGAGCTGCCGCCTTACAGCTTTTGCGTGACTATGTTCGTGATATTGTGGCTCAGTTATCACCTCGTGAACAAAAGATTTTAGAAATGCGTTTTGGTTTAGTTGATGGCGTGGCTCATACTTTAGAAGAGGTGGGACAGGAATTTGAGGTTACTCGCGAACGTATTCGTCAGATTGAGTCTAAGGCTTTAGAGAAGATTCGTCGCTTTAAGGGCTTAGAGAAGTTGAGAGATTACTAAGCTATTTTTAATAAAATGGGAGATTAGATAAGAAAAAAGATGCTCTAATCTCTCCCTTGACTTGCATTGGCATTTATTCTAGAATGTAGTAGAAATGTTGAGCAAAAACATTTTTTGTTTTAACAATTAAATAATTCCCAGGTAGCGCAGCGGTAGCGCAGTTGGCTGTGAACACACTTTAATTTTTTGCTATAATATTATTATGACAAAAGATAAAAGAAAATACGCCGATCGTGCCGAGTATTTAAAGGCAGCGGTTGATAGGAGGCGAAAGCAAGTCCGTCAATTAGCCATTGAGTATAAGGGCGGTAAATGTTCCGTTTGCGGTTATAACAAGTGCTTGAAAGCTCTTGAATTTCATCATTTAGATTCTAGTAAAAAAGATTTTGGCATTTCCGCCAAAGGCTATACTAGAAGTTGGGCGGTGATAAAGAAAGAACTGGATAAATGCATTTTGTTATGCGCAAATTGTCATCGCGAAATACACGAAGGCATCACGCAGCTTCCTCAAGTAATTGAGGTCGAAAACAAGGTGAACTGTCTGGAAGCCTAAAATCGAAAGATCAAGGTAATCAGCAGCCAAGCCGTGTATATCTTTATACGGAAGGTTCAGAGACTATCCCGAAAGGGAGTAGGTCCGTCTGCAAGGACGGCCCGAAGCGCCTTGCACCCATCAATTTTGATGGGTGATGATATAGTCCACACCATTAAGAAATTAGTGGGTAAGTGTAACCAATTGGTCGTGGGTTCGAATCCCACCCTGGGAGC
>JAFGTW010000009.1 GCA_016938835.1 Patescibacteria group bacterium | reverse complement strand
GGAAGAATTAAAGGTTAAAATTAATTTATTGTCAGATTAAAATAAGTCGGCCGTTTTAGCTCAGTTGGTAGAGCATTTCCATGGTAAGGAAAAGGTCTCGGGTTCAAATCCCGAAAACGGCTCAGATAAAAGAAGAAGGCTGCCTTTAGGGGGCAGCCTTTTTTTATTTTTTGAAATATTTGATCACAGCTTCATCATTATGTAAGTCAGTAATGAATTCACCGTGAGCTGATATTTCTTTCTCAAGATGATGAGCGTCTTCAAGGAAAAATATCTTTATCTTTGGATTTTTTTCTTTAATTTTTTGAATTATCTCTAAAAGCAGCTGTTCGGCTACATCAAAATTCATCTTAGCATCATCATAATCCATGTTGGACGGGAGACAAAATAACACATCTGTTGTTTCTGCTTTTTCCCAAAAATCAGTTCTATTCTCGTTTATAAATCCACCCATGAATTTCCAGTAGATTTTTTTTCTGGAAATTTTTTTGATTAAACGATGGATGCTTCCGTTGCGTCCAAAGTTTGGATTGTTATGACTATGTTCCGGATATTGATTGTGCCAGAATAATACTCTCTTTACTTCTTGCTTCTTCATAATGACAGTAGTTTTTTTATTTGTTCAGGTTTACAATTACAATCTATAATGATAGTTTTTTTGTTCTTTAGGGCTGATATTTTTGCGCCTTTTTGTACAAGTATCTTAGCTTCATAGTTGTATTTGATTATGATATCTAAGATGGGGTTCATATTTTCTGGAAAGCCTTTACCTACTATCATTAGATAGTCAGTTTTTTTAGCCAGTCTTTCAAATTCTGAAGAATAGCCATTGAGAGGGGTGTGGTAGATGCGTGCGAGCACTTTTTTAAAGATGCCGTGCACATTTCTTACTAATTCATAGTTGATATTTTTTTCGTCTGTGTTGAGAACGATTAACATTGGTGTTTTTTGTTCTTCTTCTCTTTCTTTTCTTTTTCTGATTCTTGCAGCATCTTTTTGTTTTGCCATTTTTCCGCTTTTTTATTGTTAATGAATATTTGAATTTTGTCTCATTATAGAACGAATATTTCTATATGTCAAGTTAAGATGTTATTATTTTTTATTTAATTTTAGGTAAATTACTTTTTAAAGGTCCGTATAGGAAGTCATATTATTGACATATTTATAAAAAAGTGCTATATTATCATAGTAAATAAGGCGCTGAAATAGGCATTGATTTACAAGATCATTAATAAGTAAATAAATAAAGTAATAATTAAATATGGAGGCCGAATAAATTTCGGTGATAGAAAAATGGTATATGTAGTAATAACGGTAGTATTTTTAGTTGTGGTATTTTTCACGATAGTAAAATTTTTTTCGGTCCCAGAAAACTGGGAATTCCAAATCTCAATGTTTAAAAAACATTGGAAAATTTGTAGTCCTGGACTTTGTTGGCGATTTCGCTGGTTTAGCGAAATTGACGCTAAAGTGTTTATGGGAGATCAGTCAGTGCAATTGCCACTTGGTAGGCCAGACACGGGAGGAGGCTTGGTTAATTTTAAGGATGAGTCCGCTTCAATGGATATAACTTTATATTTTAGAATAGTTAATTCCTACCGAGCTGCTTATAAGACTGATGATGTAGTGAAGATGATTACTGACTGGGGGGATGATGTAATTCGCTCCTTTTTAGCTCTTTTCAGTATAGAGGAAGTTAATGTATTAAAGAATAATTCTGACATAGGATGGATTGCTGCTGGCAATAAACCTATTGAAGGAGCAAATGCCCCAGATTTAAAGCAAAGCCAGTTTTACGTGACTTTAATGTCATGGGGGGTTGAACCTCTTTATTTTATAATTGGGGACACTGATATGCCAGAAGCTATCGTGGAACAAGTTAAGCGTAAACAAAAAGCTAAGATAGATATTGAGGTTTCTTTCTTAGAGGTGGAAGTTAAAAAAAACGAGGCAGAAAAAGTTTTAGTAGCTGCTAGAGCTGATAAAAAAGCTGAAGTATTGCGTGCCACCGGTGTAGCTGAGGGGATGGATAAAATATCTAAAGCCATGGCTTTCCGTATTAAGGAATTAGTAGATAAAAATGGTATGACTGAGGCAGCTGCCAGGGAGCATGTTATTTTATTGGCTAAAATGGATGCTCTTAAAGGCTCCAATCAAGTAATCTGGTCTGAGGGTAATTCTGCGGCTTCTCAAGGTGCGGCTTTTGGTGCTGGGTTTAATAGCAATAGACAGGAAACGCCCAATCAAGAAGCACCTGTTAATCAGTAAGAAAAAAAAGGAGGAAAAAATGACAAAAGTAATTCTTGTTGGTGCTAAAGATGACTCTTTAGATAAAAATGTTGAAAACAATACCAACGAAAAAAAAGAAAAAATAAAACAATCCCTTTCTGTGTATACAAAAGTACCGATTGCGATATTAATTTCGTTTATCTCATATTTGTTAGTACGCAGTCTCGTACCAGATGAAATTGTATGGTGGGGAGTGGAGCTTATAGCTTTTATTCTTTCTTTGTTAATCATTGTAGCTATAGATGCTGCTAGTAGCAAAAAAAGTACTATAGGTTTGTCAGTGCTTTTATTTTCTTTTATTATGTTCTCCTTCTTTATGATTAGAGGATATACAGAACATAAAGATGATGTAAAAGATAATATTTCTCAGGTTAATAAGATATATTACGTTGAATACCGACCTGGAATTTATGACTTGCATTTATCTAAAAATCAAAAAAGTGGATGGATTAAGGTGAAAGGAGCGTACAACTTTAATAAAGATGCTACATTGGTACTTGAATATGCCAGTGGCGCAGTTGTAAACTCTTGGGATCCAGGAAAATGGCGCAACGAATACACGTTTCAAATTATAAACGTAGGCGATTCGCCAGTTGAATTGATAGTACGATAAAAATTACATTATCAAGTTTGAGGTCAGCAGAAGTAAATTACTTCTTCTGGCCTCTTTTTAATTTTGGCAAGCTTTGCTATAATATATACATATATAAATATATGAAAAAATACTTAACAACATCATTGTTATTATTAATGTCTGTGACTTTATTGGCTGTACCTGTGTTTGCTGAAACGCCAAATGGTAATAATAAGGTCGACAGCGATGCACCAGCGTCTGCTACTATAAGAATTACCAACCCTCTCGTCGGTGCTGGCATTGATAGTCCGCAAACTTTAATTGGTCGAGTAATTAATAGCATTCTTGGCGTTGTTGGCTCTTTAGCTTTAGTGATGTTTGTTTACGGTGGTCTTATTTGGATGACTTCTTCTGGCAGTTCGGAACAAGTGAAAAAGGGTAGAGATATTTTAATGTGGGCAGCCATTGGTCTAGTAATTATTTTTTCCGCCTATGGACTGGTACGTTTTGTAATAATGGGGGTAGGAGCTGGTTCTTAGTTAAGTTTTTCATTTCAATTTGATTGTATATAACAACCGCTTAGCTTTAATAGTTCTAAGCGGTTGTTTGACAATTATGAGATATTTTATATAATGAGAACAGCTTTTGATAATTTATATCAATTGTGTTATTTGGGTCGGTACCGAAGCGGTCAAACGGGACAGACTGTAAATCTGTTGGCTCACGCCTTCGCGGGTTCGAATCCAGCCCGGCCCACTAATTATAAGAAACAACCCTTTTAACTGTATGGTTGTTTTTTTATTTGAGTTAAAATCATTAATAAGCTATAATTTTTCTTATTAATTATTTACATTATATATATGAATAAAATATTTCAATTTGGAGAAAAGGTGGCTGGCTTTTCGGTGCCAGTTTTAAATGAAAGAGAAGCGAGGGCTTCGGCTGGTATTCTATTTTTCTTTGCCATGATTTCTCTATTTAATGTCATGTTGATCGGTAATTTTACCGTTATTAAAATATTTATTATCGCCTTCACTATTGAATTTTTAATTAGAGTTTTTATTAATCCAAAATATGCTCCAGTAATGGTTTTGGGAAGATTGGCTGTTTCTGGACAAAAGCCAGAGTATACCGGGGCGCATCAAAAACGCTTTGCTTGGAGTCTAGGTTTAGGTTTGGCCGCACTAATGCTAGCTAGTTTAGTTTTTGGTTTATTCTCTATAATGTTTAGTTGTGTTATTTGTATTGTTTGTGTTCTATTACTTTTTTTTGAATCAGCTTTTGGTATTTGTCTTGGTTGTCATTTATATAATTTATTTACTGGTAATAAGGCAGAGCTATGTCCTGGCGGTATTTGTGAAGTTAGAAAGAAAGAAGACATTCAGAAAGTTAATTATGCGCAGCTATTAATAATTTTATTATTCTTTGTAGTAATTTTTTATACAGCCTCTGTCTTCCGGAGTGATAGGCAAAACATTCAATCTAGCTCGTGTTTTTCTTCAACGGAGCAAGTGTCTCCTTGCTCATTCGGCAATGATGAAGTTAAATCATCCCCTTGCTCAGGAGCTACGGTTGATACTCCTAAGCCTTGTCCTTTTTAATTGTGATATTACAGATTCAATAAAGACTCCCGTTTTGGGAGT
>JAFGTW010000008.1 GCA_016938835.1 Patescibacteria group bacterium | reverse complement strand
TTAAATAGTTTAATTATGATAAAAATATTTTTTCCTGCTCTATATAACAAAAAATAAGCTAGTAATAGCTTATTTTTGTTAATGCGGAGAGAGTGGGATTCGAACCCACGGTCGGCTCTCACCGACGACGGTTTTCAAGACCGTTCCATTCGACCGCTCTGGCATCTCTCCTGATTTATCTATTCTTATATATTTTGATAAAAAAAGCAAATTTTACTTATTAGATTTGTAATTATCTTGAATTATATATTTTATAATAACAAAAAATCGCCTGAAAAGCGATTTTTATAAGTGCGGAACGGACGGGACTCGAACCCGCGACCTCTGCCGTGACAGGGCAGCGCTCTAACCAACTGAGCTACCGATCCAAAATTAATATAATACTGCTATGGCAGTACTGGGAAAATCTTAGCAAAAAGATTTTAGCTTGTAAAGTCTTTTCAGATAATATTCAGGTGCCCCCAAAGGGAATCGAACCCCTATCTCAAGCTCCGGAAGCTCGCGTTCTATCCATTAAACTATGGAGGCTGAAATTGTGGTTTAATTATAGTTAAGGTGTTATTATTTAGCAAGTAATTATATCAGGCAATTTGATGTTTAACTAGATTAATTCATCGATTTTATGCTATTATTTTTTTATAATCAAAAAAATATGACTTACAATTTACATCCAATTTTTGTACATTTCCCTATCGCCTTTTTTCTGCTTTATTCTTTGCTACGTTTAGTGCCATGGCCAAAAAAATTTCCACCAGTTGATTGGCAGATACCGAGAATTATAATGCTGGTTGTTGGATTATTAGGAGCTTGGTTGGCCAATGTCACTGGTGACATTGCTAAGCATATAAGTAATCCTAATCATAGTTTAGTAGAAATGCATGAAAGTTTTGCTGGTGCTTCCGTTAATATTTATGTAATTTTATTAATCATTGAATTACTTATATTTATTAAGCCAGAATGGCTTGATTTAAAATATCTCCAATCCATTAAACCTTTAGTTGTTTGGTTGAAGAAATTATTTGGACAAACCTGGATTTTAATTTTACTAGCGGTTGCTGGCGCTATTGCTATTGCTATCACCGGCTTGCTTGGTGGTGTTATGGTTTATGGTTTGACAGCCGACCCTTTAGCGACCCCATTATTAAACCTGCTAGGAATATCTATTTAATTTATGAAATTAAATATTTTAAATAATGAATTTCGTTTTTGGCGAGGACTTATTAATGTTTGGTCTATTCTTTTTTTTACTATTATAATCTCTGACTTTTTCTATGCTAATGCTTATATTGGAGCTTTAAACGCTATTGCCACGATTTACGTTAGTATTTTAGCCATTTATGTGAGTAATAAAGAATTTGAGCGTTGGTATGATCGTCATCAAGAAAGTCACCCTGGAGAAGTCTTTGTTATTATGTGGACTGGAATAGTTATAACTTTGTTAGCATTAGATTTCATATATGGAGCTGCCTATGAATTACCAGCCTCAGTTATTTCCGCCTATATTGCTGTTTTAACCATTCTAGTTATTACGCGTAAATCAAAAGAATTATATAAACTACAAAAGAAGAAAAAATAAGAAAAAAATTGTTAAAGCTTAAATAGAAATCCTCCAGATGATGGAGGATTTTTTTGAATATTTTTTTCTAAAATTCTTCTTGTATTTTCCGCACCATTTTTACCACAATTGAGCGGGGGATAATATTGACTAATTTTGTCATGATTATATTAATCAATCCATGTATGGCCACCACCTTGCCCTTTTTCATGGCTCTATAAGAAAATTCAGCTACATTTTTTGAGCTGGGTAAATTTCTTTTCTTCATAAGGCGACTATTACCAATATTAGCATTCTTTTTAAAATTGCTGGCTGTTGGTCCCGGACAAATAGCTGTAACCGTTATATTATTTTCTTTTAATTCATTGGCTATGGCTTCACTAAAATGCAGCACAAAAGCCTTAGTAGCGTAATAGACGCTCATTAGTGGACCTGGTTGGAAAGCGGCAGCTGAAGCGATATTCATTATTTTGCCACCACCATTATTTTTCATGTCTTTTATAAAAAGATGGCTTAAATAAACCAGAGTAGATATATTTACATTAATCATATCTAGTTGTCTTTTAATGTCACTGTCAATAAATTTGCGCCAATCACCAAAACCGGCATTATTAATTAAGACATCAATAAATAAATCTTTTGCTTGACAGTGATTATATATTTCTTGAGCTGATTTTATTTCACTTAAATCATAAGGCAAATAATCTACCGACACTGAATACTTTTCTTTGATAGCTTTGGTTAATTCTTGTAATTTGTCTTCATGACGAGCGATTAAGAGTAGGTCGTGATTATTACGAGCACACACCCAAGCTAATTCTAGTCCGATTCCCGAAGAGGCTCCAGTAATTAAAGTAATTTTTTTTGACATAAATTTATTTAAAATACTTTTCAAGAGCACTCTCTCTTTAGTACTTTTTTAATGTTGAATTGAAAGCTAATAATACGTCCTATCATAACACCCTCGGCGAAGCTAAAGGTAAAAGCGGTTAATTTTAGACCCGCAAACCAATGAGCAAATATCCAATGACGAGCAATGGACACTGCTATGTAAATAACTAGAATAATAATGCCAATTATATCTAGACGAGCAATTACTTGTTCTTTTTCTTCGTGCCATTCAATGTTAAACATGCGACCGACAACAATTCCTGTACTTATACCGATAATAAGACCGACTAAAATAAATAGATAACTGATTTCACTAAGAGCTATCTCATATATCAAAGCTCCGCTCATTAATACTAAAAACACAATTAAAAATCTGATTTTTCTCATCAATCTTTTGTCTAGCTTGTCAGTCTTTATATTTAAGATTTTTTCTATTTTTTTATCCATTTTTTTATCCATTTTTATTCATTATTTTTAATAATTCAGGCAGGGCAGCTTTCATTGCTTCTTCCCCAATTTTAACAAGGTCGTCACCTTCATCATTTATAAAGTATCTTTTCCAACTGGAGTGTTTTCTTAAAGGTGGCTGGATAATAATGTTGGCCGATTTAAGTGAATATTTGGCTAAGTAACACTGAATCACCTCATTCGTTCTGAAGGTTACTTCTTTAACACTTGGCTCCTTTCTTTTAAATTGAATTGGAGTTTGAAAGTTGTTAAGATTTACAGCGATTACAATGTCAGCCCCCATGTCGCTAACAACATTGTCTGGCACAGGATTAGTTAGTCCGCCATCAACTAAAACTTTATCTTCCCAAGTTATTGGTTTAAAAAACCCTGGAATAGCCATGCTGGCGCGAGCAGCAAAGGCAAGCGAACCAGAATTGAAAATATAAGGTTCAGCCTTTATTAAATCGGTCGCTACAATACTGAGAGGAATGTTTAAATCTTTAAAATCAGCATTATTAAGCCAGGTGTTTAATAATTTTTCTAACTTTTTACCTTTTACCAAGCCTCCAGAAAATGAGGCATCTAAAAAACTAAATAATTTCTCATGTCTTTTGCCAACGGTAAACTCTTTTAAGATATCCATATCTTGAAAAAGAGCATAGTGAGCGCCAACCCAAGCGCCAACACTAGAACCGGCAATATAATCAATGGGAATATTATTTTCTACTAAAACTTTAAGAACTCCAATATGAGCTAGTCCACGGACGCCACCAGAACCAAGAGCTAAACCAATTTTCTTTCTTGTTGTCATATATTATTAGTATTATTATTTATTAGTATATCACTTAAGTCTAGACTGTTGAACTGGGTATGTTTATGTTTATTTAAAAAGACGCCTAATGGCGCCTTTTCTCATTCGCGGAGAGGGGGAGATTCGAACTCCCGAAGGGCTTTCACCCTTGCCGCTTTTCGAGAGCGGTGCCTTCAACCAGCTCAGCCACCTCTCCAGGTGTTATTTAATTAATTTTTTTACATCTTTATCCGATAAAATTTTGTAGCTTCCCTGAGGTAAACCACCTAGGCCAAGTTCACTGATACTAACTCTTTGTAAATCAATTACTTTTAAACCCATGCCAGCAAAAAGACGACGGATATGTCTTTTTTTACCTTCACTTAAAGTCACTGCCCAGCGATCACCTTCGCGTCTAATACTTTTGGCAGTTAAGATATCGCCATCTTCACTACGAATTCCGTCTTTGGCGCGAGCATATAATTTTCTTTCAGTTAATTCCATTCTATCTTCGCCGGCAAAACGCACTAAATATTTCTTATCATGTCCAAAACGGGGATGAGTGATTTGATTAGCTAAATTACCATCATTGGTTAAGAGAATTAAGCCGCGGCTATCTTTATCAAGACGGCCAGCAATGATTAAATTACGATACTGATCAGGGAGTAGGCTAAAGATATTATCTTCATTAAGAAAACTTCTATTGGTACAGGTATAACCAATAGGCTTATTAAAGGCGATAATAACACGAGCTTGAGCCATAGCATTATTTACTGCCTTGCCACTAACTGTAATATTTTCATCGCCTTCAACCATAACGCCTAATTCTGCTCTTTCGCCGTTAATTTTTACGCGACCAGCTCTAATCAAATCTTCGGCCTTACGACGACTGGCAATACCAGCTTGAGCTAAGAATTTTGTTAAATATATCATACAGTTTTTTTATTTTTTATTTTAATTAATCCTAGAATAGCAATTATTAGCCAGAAAATAATGGCCAAATCATTTTTAAAATAAGGAACGTCAACGAGACCGTGAATAAAGATGGTGCTTATAGCTCCGATAAGTCCGAGGACCAAATTTCTTTTTTCTCTGCCTAAACTTTTTAGTAATACGAGGGCGTCGTAGTAATAGCGGCCAATGAGCCACATAAAAAGAATGGCACCAAATAAGGTAATTTCCGTCCAGAAGTTTAAAAAAATATTATGAGGGTATAAATAAATTTCTACCGGCTGCCAAACAGAAGCACGATATTCAGCATCCCAAACAACATGACGCTGAAATTCAGGATCATCATTTTTTACAAATATTCCTTCTTGATGATAGGGGGCGACGGCTGTTTGGTATTTATTTAATCCCGCCCCACTCAGCATTTTGCCTTGATTGAGCATGTCCATAGTTTCAAACCACTGTTGTTGTCTAATTTGCCCACTTAAATCCATTAGAGTTACCTTCTTTTCTAGGTATTTTCTCGCTGGGTTATATAAACTAAAACCAATTATAGCAATAATCATTAGACTTAGAGCAATACGGCGACTATGTTTGTTGGCTAAAATAGCAATGATAAAACTTGAACCAATAATGGCTATTAAAGCACCCTCGGAACGAGCAAAAACAATAGCCGCTAAAGACAATGCTATGCTCAGAATTAAGAATAACTTTTTTAAAGCAGTTAATAGTTTAGTCTTTCTGGCGTAGGAAGAAAGCAGTCCAAAGGACAAAAAGATAATTGGCGCTAAGTATAAACCAACGGCGTTAGGGTAGGCAAAAACAGAAGTAACGCGACGTTGTGAAATTAAAGCCCAGAAGTCATTGAAAATAAAGAGACCAGTAATTTGCTGAAAGATGGCGATTAGACTAATACTTACAGCTGATATAGCCAATGGCCAAATAAATTTTCTTTCCGATCTTTGTCCACGATTAATTATTACTAGATAAAGCATGATTGGTTCTAAAAAATAGGCTTTGAATATGCCTAAGGCGCCATTATCAAAACTAGCAATAAACAAGCCAAACCAAGCAGCGATTAATATTCCAGCAATTTCCAAATAATAGGGATAGGGCTGCTTTGTATTCTTCCAATCTTTTCTTTTATATTTCTGCCAAGGTTTATCTTTAAAAAACCAAACAGCAAATGTAATAAGAAGTGTGAGTTCAAGGAAGGTGGTGGGGATTGGTCCTAGGTTGAAACGAATTAAATAGCTTGGTAGAGTTGCCAGTAAAATAAAAAGAGCCCAGTCTAAACGCAGAATGGCAATGAATAAAAATAAAATCAAAGCGATAATTACTAAAATACTCATATAAATTGATTATAGCACGAATATTAGGCCTGTCGATTGCTTTAAATACACAAAACCGCCTCTTAAATAGAGACGGTTTTGATAAGTATACGTAAGAAATTAGTTGGCCCTTTCAACATATTCACCAGTTTCAGTGTTAATGCGAATAATATCGCCTTCTTCAATAAACATTGGGACATTAATTTTGGCACCAGTTTCAATCTCTACTTGTTTGTTAACGTTGCCAGCGGAATTACCTTTAACCCCGGGCGGAGCAGAGATAACTTGAAATTCCATCTTAATTGGTAAGTCAATGGCAACGGGGGCACCGTTAAAATAGAAAACATTAACTGTTGTACCTTCTTTTAAGAATTCAATTTTATTACCAATGTCTTCAATTGATAAGCTAAACTGTTCAAAGCTTTCATTATCCATAAAATAAGCTTCGTCTTTATCTTTATACATAAAGTCAGCTTTTTTATTTTGAGTTTCGGCTTCATCTGCTTTTTCAGCGCCCTGAAAGGTTCTTTCTAGAATATTATTGGTAATTAAATTACGACATTTAACTTTCAAAACAGCTCCACCGCGACCCATCTGATGATGATCAGCTTTTACAATGATATACGGCTCGTTATTTAAAAGGATAATTCGGCCGGTTTTAATTTCATTAAAATTTAACATATTTTCTTCGGCTTAGTTTATCAATTTATTTATGAGTTGGTGCCAGCAGTGACATAACTCTAGCCCGTTTAACAGCTTGAGTTAATTTACGTTGATGCCAGGCGCAAACTCCGGTGCGATCACCTGGGAGAATTTTCATATAAAAATTGATAAAGCGACGTAGAGTGCGAACGTCTTTGTAATCAACGTCAAGTTGATTTACACAATAGAAGCATTCTTTTGGTTTTTTGTTACTCATATGAGATTTATATTAATCTTTATTTTTTAGAAAGGAATATTTTCAACGCGAATTTCTTCTTCTTCATCAGCGTTGATTATTGGTAATTCCTCGTTAATCTGATTGTTGGCTGGAGTTCTAGGAGTAAAATTGTTATCACCAGAAGTATTTCCTGCCTTATCCAACATAATCATATTTTCCAAAACAATTTCGGTGCGATATTTTTTTACACCATCTTGTCCAGTCCAATCAGTTGTTTGGAGGCGACCTTCAGCATAAACTTTCGAACCCTTTTTAAGATATTGAGCACAAATTTCTGCTAGTTTTCTCCAAGCAATAATATTATGAAACTCAGTTTTTTTCTGTTGTTGTCCAGCGCTATCTGTCCAAGAAAAACTTGTCGCAACGCTAAAAGAAGTAACGTTTTGACCAGATGGTGTAGTTCTCATTTCAGGGTCGCGGGTTAAGTTGCCGATAATCATGGCTTTGTTTAAGTTCATAAATTTAGAACTTAACTTTATAAACGCGCTTATAAAATTAAGAAAATTAGTTTATAAGAGGTCTTTTGCACTAATAATGCCCTCTAACTTCTGATCTAGGTCTTTTAATTCTGCCTTACCGGCATCTTTTTTTTCTTTTCTTTCTGCTACTTTAGAAATTTTTTCTTTGTTGTTTGGTTTTTCTTTTTCTTCTTTCTTTGAAGCTTGAGTTTGTTTTTCTTTGATGGTTAAACGCTCTTCGTCGCTAACAACAGGGATGCTAATAATTTGATGACGTAAAACTTCGTTAGAAAGACGTAAAACACGATCAATTTTAGTTAAAGCGTTGCGTTCAATATCAAATTCACAAAGACTGTAATAACCATAGTGATTTTGTTTGATAACGTAAGCTAATTTCTTTTTTCCCCAGAATTCATGAAAAACGATATTAGCTCCGTTTTCAATAATGATACTCTCAACTTTTTCTACGATGCTTTTAGCTTCATCTTCCGTGTAATTATTAGGAACGATGAAAAGCATCTCATAGCGGCTTAATCCGGATGGTTTACTTTTAGACATAATGTAGCATAAGGGAGATAAAAATGAATTAAGAAAAAAATAACATTTTTATTACCTTGATTATTAAACAAAAACCCAAGTATTCAAAGATTTTGGGTTTCTTGGAATACCTTTAATTCCGCCATTTATTATAACGGAATTATTCTAATAAAAATTAGAATATGGGAAAGATATGTATTATATTTTTTTGTGCCTTTAATTTATCATGAAGCTTGAAAAAAAGCAAGAGTTAGGGCATTATATAGTTATATGAATTATGCTTTTATATTAGGAACGCATTCAAGCTGGTCAGTGGCAGAATTATTGGCCGTTTTAGGTGATAATGAAGTCTCTTGGTCAAATGATCGTATTTTAGTGAAAAAAAATACGGAAATTAATGCTGAAAATCTTATTAGTAGTCTTGGTGGAACTCTTAAAATTGCTGAAATTGAAATGGAGGTGCCAGTAAATATGCCTATTCCGACTTTAGCTAAGAAATGCGCGGAATTAATTCAGGTCAAGGCTAATCGTGGCGAAGGTAAATTAATTTTTGGCTTATCGGACCAGGGAATTGGTGGTCATTTTGAAGTGGAGAAATTAGGACTAAATATTAAAAAAGAGCTAAAATCAGCTGAAATATCCTCACGTTTGGTTACTAGTCGCGAAAAAGAACTTTCTAGTGTAGTAGTAGGACAGAATAAATTGCTAAGCAAGGGGGCTGAATTAATATTCTTTCGCCGTGATAAAACTTTAATTATTGCCCGAACTTTAGCGATACAACCGTATAAAGAATTATCTCGTCGAGATTTTGGTCGTCCTATTCGTGATGATCATTCAGGGATGTTGCCACCAAAATTAGCTCAAATGATGATAAATTTTGCTGGGCAAATGTCAGCGGACGGTCTTTTACTTGATCCTTTTTGTGGCTCTGGCACGGTTATTAATGAAGCCATGCTCATGGGTTATACAAATTTGATGGGGACCGATTTGTCAGAGAAAGCAATTAAGGATAGTCGGGTAAATGCAGAATGGCTACGTGAACTTTACGGCTTAGAAACAAGAGCTAAATTTCACATCAAAAATGCTACTCGTTTGGCTCAATTCCTTAAACCAAAAAGTGTGGACACTATTGTAACTGAGCCATATTTAGGACCACAAAGAGATTTAAATGATATTACTACCATTCAGGTTGAATTAGCAGAATTGTATTCTAAGGCTTTGGATAATTTTTATAGCATTTTAAAAGATAATGGTCGGGTGGTGATGGTCTGGCCTGTATTTTTTGGCCGTGAATTTATTGAACCACGATTAGATAAATGGCAGATTATAAATCTTTTACCGGAAAGATTTATTGATTTACCTTGGCTTAAAATTAGTGAACGCGGAACTCTTTTATATCATAGGGATGGACAGAAAGTTTGGCGTGAGTTAATTGTTTTAGAAAAAATTAATTAAAAATATATGGGAGCAACAGATATTTTGCCTTCAGGCGGCAAAGAATTTAGTCATCTTGGTTTTAAGAAAAAGCTTAAGGTTGCAGTGAAAAATAATCATATCATGAGCGCCGTAGCCGATAATCAAGATGCTATTAATAAAGCTGTTTATCGTTATCGTGGTTTGATTAGTAAGGGTAATTTTAATCATGTTTATCAAAGAACGGCTTTAAAAAAAATCAAAGCAGAATCTCCATTAAGCGCCCATCAAACGGTGGTGGTTAAGAAAGTTTTAAAAAGATTAGGGGAGAGCGCCCCTGTTTCTCATGCTCGCGTTAATCGTGAAGAAGATAATATCCAAATGAGTCGACCCGGTTTTGCTCAGGCAAATTCACGTTCTAATATAACAGGATTAAGTGGTTTATCTAAGTCTAATTTAAAGCAATCGGCGCAACCAATGGTATCTATTAGTCAGGCCAGAAATCAAAACAGGACAGCACCAGTAAGGTCTACTGGTCTAGCGGGAGGATTTAATAATGGTTTTACTAATTCAGCTCCGTCTAGTCGTCCGCCAATAATTCCTTTATCACGCTAAAATAATTTGATTATAAAAACCCGTCGCATAAAGTGTGACGGGTTTTTTGCTATATTGAGTCTTTATTTTAACGATTAACCAAAAAATTGCAGACATCGCCATCCTGAACAATATAATTTTTTCCTTCAGTGCGAATTAAGCCTTGTTCGCGCGCCTTTGCTTCGCTGCCCGTCTCAACAAATTTATCCCATTGAATAACTTCAGCCCGGATAAATCCTTTGATAAAGTCGGTGTGGATCACTCCAGCAGCATCCGGTGCTTTAGTATTATGTTTAATTGTCCAAGCCCTGGTCTCATCGGGGCCAGTGGTAAAAAAAGTATCAAGACCAAGGAGTTTGTAAGAAGCGGCAATTAATTTATCTAAGCCGCTTTGTTTTAATCCTAATGCTTCAATGTATTCAGCTTGCTCTGTCTCAGGTAGAGTGGCAATTTCTTCCTCAATTTTTACATTAACACTAATAACTTCGCCATCCATTTCACCTAAATCAGGCAAATTTTCTAAATCATCGGCATTTAGCAAGTAGATAATCGGTTTAATGGTTAAAAGATTAAGCTCTTTTATAAAGGGTAGATCTTCTTCGTTGAATTCAAGTGATCGAATAGCTAATCCTTGCTCCAAATGCTTAAATATTCGGTCTAAAATAGTTGTTTGGGTAATTAATTCCTTATTACCACTCCGGCTTTCTTTCCGGGTTTTTTCTAGTCTTTTCTCAATACTGGCTAAATCAGCTAATATTAACTCAAGGTTAATAGTTTCTTTATCACCCTTTGGATTAATTTCACCGTTTACATGAATAATATTTTTATCTTGAAAATTACGAATAACCTCACAAATAGCATCACATTCTCGGATATGGGAAAGGAATTTATTGCCCAAGCCTTCGCCTTTACTCGCCCCAGCCACTAAACCAGCGATATCAACAAATTCAATACTTGTAGGAATAAGTTTCAGTGGTTTTGAGACTGCTGCTAACTCATTTAAACGTTGGTCTGGAACTTTAACTACCCCTACATTAGGATCAATTGTACAAAAAGGATAATTGGCCGCTTCTACGCTCTTTTTAGTAAGAATATTAAATAGGCTTGATTTGCCTACATTAGGTAGGCCGACAATTCCAATAGATAGGGGCATATATTAAAATGATTAAGCATTATTACGATATATTTTTAGCAGGAATAAGTTTAAAAAGCAATTAAATAATTTAAGTATTAAAAAAGGGGCCCAGAACGGGCAGTTCTTTGCTATAAGAAGCAAGTAATAGGCCGTCGTCTGAGCCCCAATCCTAGTTAACACCAGGATTATTGAGGCTTTTGCTAGTTTTAAAGCTTTTGTCTTTTCACCGTTTCTTTGCAAGATGTGGTTTGTTTTAATTAATTGTGCTAATTTTCGGATAAAAACTTGATAAAATTACTTTTTTAGATTTTATTAAGCTTTTTTCTTCTTTTTGATTAGCCCTTTTTTCTTGCCCTTTTGGCTGTTTTGCCATTCTTTTGTCGTACTAGCGCCGACAAATAATCTAAGACTCAGTGAAAGGAACTTTGTTTAACTATTACTATTATAGCATGTATTTGTGGATAAGGCAAGATTACTGTTAATTTATTGCCAATATTAAATAATTAATTTAATATTAGCCTAAAATAATTATATAATTAGAGTTTAAGTCTAGGTATTTGTGGACTAAAAATTATATTTTATACACAGAAAACACAAGTTATCCACATATCTTAGTATTAATTTTAATAATAAAAAAAGACCTTGTTTATTAACAAAGTCTTTTAATTGAGGCTCGAGTGGGAGTCGAACCCACGAATGGCAGTTTTGCAAACTGCAGTGTTAGACCACTTCACCATCGAGCCATAATGTATCAATATTTTAATAGATTGATAGGAAAAAAGCAAATATTAAGAGATCTTTAGATCACATCTGGCACTCAATTTTTTGAAATTAGCAAAAGCCTTGTTTTTATGTTTGTAATAATTGAAATATCCAGCTGAGGCAATCATGGCGGCATTATCAGTGGTATAGCTTAAATTTGGTAAGTATAGTTTAGTATTTGGTAATTTTTCACTAATTTCAGTGTTTAATTTTGTTCTTAAGGCACGGTTAGCGGCCACGCCACCAGCTAGAAGTATACTTTTTACTGGGTATTTGTGAGATGCTTTGATGATTTTATGAGATAAAGTGTCAATAACCGCCTCTTCAAAGGCAAGACAGTATTCAGGAATTCTGTCTTTCCACTTTTTATCTTTTTGTAATTTGTATAATAGGGCGGTTTTAAGTCCAGAAAAGGAAAAATTAAAATCAGGTGAATTTAACATCGGTCTTGGTAGCTCAATTTTACAATTTTTGCCACTTAATCTAAACTCTTCGGCATATTTAGCAATAATTGGTCCACCAGGATAACTTAGCCCCATCATTTTAGCAGCTTTGTCATAAGCTTCACCAGCGGCATCATCTTTTGTCTCACCAATGACTTTAAATTTATAGTGATCAGACATGTAAATGATGTTGCTATGTCCACCAGATACGACTAAGGCTAGCAAAGGGAATTGAGGCTGTTTTTCAGTACTAATAAAGTTTGCATAAATATGTCCAATAATGTGATGTGTAGGTATGAGAGGTTTCTGCCAAATAATTGATAAAGCTTTAGCAGTTTCAACACCAGCAATGAGTGAACTTAATAGCCCTGGTCCTTGTGTGACAGCAATTGCCTTTAAGTCCTTGGCTTGTATTTTTGCCTCTTTTAGAGCTGATTCAATCGTTGGTAATATATTTAAGACGTGTTCGCGAGCGGCAATTTCTGGAATTACTCCGCCATATTGAGTATGGATATCAATTTGTGAAGAAATGACATTACTTAAAATCTCCGTTTTTTGCCCAGAGGCTTTTAAAACAGAGGCGGCACTTTCATCGCAACTACTTTCAATTCCTAATATATACATATATAGTAATTGTAATGTTTTTTTAAATAATGGCAAGATTATTGTGAGACTAAGGTTAAATTAGATAAATATTAATTTGACAAAGCTTAAAAATATCTATACAATATTTTTGCAAATAAGAACTTTTTTTGTTCTATTTTTTTATCTTGGTCCCTTCGTCTATCGGTTAGGACACCAGGTTTTCATCCTGGTAAGAGGGGTTCGACTCCCCTAGGGACTACGTAAATAAAAGAGCAGTCATATGACTGCTCTTTTATTTATGGCGCCATAGGCGCGGGAGTCGAACAAGTTGGAAATGAGTCAAATCCGAGCCGCTATGTTGAGCGGTGAGGATGCAGACAAATGTCGGACAATATGCCGGGGGCATATTGGATGCCAACTCTGGACAAGTGAGCTTTTCGGAAGAAAAGCGAGCGCGATAACTCCCCTAGGGACTACTAATTAAAAACAACTTCATTTTTGTGGAGTTGTTTTTAATTAGACAGCTTTTAGGCTGTGGAATTGAATAGGATTAAACCACTACTTCAGCTAAGATTAAAATTAATTTATTCTTCATCTGTTAATTTATTTTTATAGTGAAGTAAAATTTATCAATCATTGCTTAATCAGGTTAAAAAACCTAAAATACAAATAGCTAATATTATGTTAAGTCTATTTACTTAGGCGTGATATAATAAATATATGCGCTATAAATTTTATACAACTTCAGATAAGGCTTGGGATGGAATCATGGCCGCCATTAATCAAGCTCAAAAATCAATATATATTGAAATGTATATTTTTTTGGGAGACACTCAACAAACACATGATTTTTTAGGGCAGTTGAAAGCTAAGGCTTTATTAGGACTGGAAGTAGTAATGGTGCTTGATGCCTATGGTAGCAGTGAATTAAAAGCTTCATCTATCCAAGATTTACGTTCTGCCGGAGTAGAGTTATTATTCTTTTCTCGTTGGTTGCGTCGCACACATCGTAAATTGGTAATTATTGATAGTAAGATTGCTTTTATTGGTGGTGTTAATATTGAAAATAAAATACGTAATTGGCAAGATTTGCATTTGCGGCTAGGTGGTAAGATTATTAAACCATTGCTTCGCTCTTTTGCTTATACATATCAACAGTGTGGCGGTAAAAATAATAATATTTTAAAACAAAGCCGTTTACCTTTAGTAAAAAAAATTAAGTCATGGGTAATAGACACTTGGGAGATAGGAGATAAAAAATATCGCTTGAATAATTATTATTTGAAAAAATTGATTGAAGCCAAAACGTCTATTAAAATTATTACTCCATATTTATTACCTCCGCGCCGTTTAATGCAGGCTTTGGATGATGCGGTTAGAAGAGGGGTTAAGGTAAAAATAATTATTCCTGAAGATACTGATATTAAAGTTTTAAACAAAATTAATTATTTTAATGCTTGCCGCTTGGCTTTAGTTGGTGTTGAATTTTATTTTACGCCAAACATGAATCATGCCAAGGTCATGTTAATTGATGAAAGAGAGGCTTTAGTTGGTTCACAAAATTTAGATGTTTTATCTTTTGGTTTTAATGCTGAAATTGGTGTTTTTTTTCAGCAAAAACAGGCGATTGCTACACTTATAAAAATTATTAATAAATGGGAAGCTCAAGCACGAAAGCCGGAGCTTAGTTTTAGACGTTTAAGTTTTGTTCAACGTATATTGATGTCTATTTTTAAAATATTTTTATCATTTTTCTAAATACTAAGAAGTATATAATCAGGGCAGTTTTTTACTGCCTTGTTTTTTTGGTAAAAAGCTTGTATAATATACTCTATTCAAAAAATATTAATTTTTGCCTTCATGCTTGAAAATAAGATTAAGATAAGCGGTGCTCGTACTCATAATTTGAAAAATATTAGCCTTGATTTACCACGTAATCAACTGATTGTTATTACTGGTTTATCCGGTTCTGGTAAATCTTCTTTGGCTTTCGATACTATTTATGCTGAGGGTCAGCGTCGATACGTTGAATCTTTATCAGCTTATGCTCGTCAATTTGTAGGCTTAATGGATAAGCCTGATTTTGATTTAATTGAAGGCTTATCACCAGCTATTGCCATTGATCAAAGAACGGTTGGAAATAATCCTCGTTCTACTGTTGGTACAGTGACAGAAATTTATGATTATTTGCGTTTATTATATGCTCGTGTCGCTTGGCCATATTGTCCTCATTGTAAGACTCGTTTGAAAAAGGCAGTAAGAAACAGTAAGACGAAAAAGAAAGATGATCCGCATTATCTTTATGCTTGTGCAAATTGTAGTTATGTTTTATCAGAAATGGAGCCTCGTCATTTTTCCTTTAATTCAAACTACGGCGCCTGTAGTTATTGTAGTGGACTTGGCACACGTACAGAAATAGATCCAGAACTAGTTTTTAATCTTAAATTAAGTTTATTACAGGGAGCAATTAAACCTTTATCTCACGCTAATTTAAATCAAAACAGTTCTTTGTTTGGACAACTAAAGCAATTAGGTGAACGCTATGGTTTTACCCTTGAGCAATCCTTGCAAACTTTAACAGCTGGTCAGAGAGCTGCTATTTTAAACGGAGACAAGAAATGGACGGGCTTAAGCACTGAGTTGTTAACTCGCTATGAAGAAACGAAATCAAATTTTGTTAAACAGGAAATAGAAAAATGCATGCGACCAGCTATTTGTCCTGCTTGTGCTGGCGCTCGCTTAAAACCAGAATATTTAGCGGTAAAGATTAAAGGTTTAAATATTTTTGATTTAGGTGAGAAAACAGTTGATTCTTTGAGGGCACTTTTGTTTTCTTGGTTAGAAAAAGAAAATTGGGGTTCAGCCGCTGGTATTATTCGTCCTATTTTAAAAGAAGTGGTAAAAAATTTAGAATTTTTAGAAAAAGTTGGTTTATCTTACTTAACTTTAAATAGACCAGCAGCTAGTTTGTCTGGCGGAGAGGCTCAACGTATTCGCTTAGCGGCTCAAGTTGGCTCAACTTTAAGTGGTGTTCTTTATGTTTTAGATGAACCTTCGGTTGGTTTACATCAACGCGATAATGATAAACTTATTTCCATGCTTAAAAGTTTACGTGATAATGGCAATACGGTGATTGTAGTTGAACATGATATTGCAATGATGCAAGCTGCTGATTATTTGGTTGATGTTGGTCCTGGTGCCGGGGAACATGGTGGCAATATTCTATTTGCTGGCAAACCAGAATTAATTACTAAATGCCGGACATCAATTACGGGAGCATATTTATCAGGAGAAAAATCAATCCCTGATAAAAAGCATTTTCGACCTGGTAACGGTAAAGTAATTTCTGTGCTTGGGGCTAGTGAGCATAATTTAAAAGATATTAACGTTGATATCCCTTTAGCTAAATTAGTGGCAATTACTGGTGTTTCTGGTTCAGGTAAATCAACCTTAATGTCTGATATCCTAGCTAACGCCTTAACTCGTAAATTTTATCGTTCAAAGGCAGAGGTAGGTGCTCATAAAGAAATTAAAGGTTTGGATAATATTGATAAAGTGATTGATATTAATCAATCTCCGATTGGCCGTACTCCTCGTTCCAATCCAGCCACCTACACGGGACTATATACTTATATAAGAGATCTATTTGCAGCTTTACCGGAATCACGTTTAAAGCGCTTAACTCCCGGACACTTTTCTTTTAATGTTTCCGGTGGTCGTTGCGAGCGCTGTTCTGGTGATGGTGCCATTAAAGTAGAGATGCAATTTTTAAATGATGTCTATTTAAAATGTGAGGCTTGTCATGGCCAGCGATTTCAGCAAAAAATTCTTGATATTAGATATAAGGATAAAAATATTTTTGATGTTTTAAATTTAACTGTAAGTGAAGCTTTAGAATTTTTTAAAGATCAGTCAGCCTTGTATCAAAAACTTTCCACTTTAGAAGAGGTTGGCCTTGGCTACATTCACCTTGGTCAATCGGCCACTACTTTTTCTGGCGGTGAAGCACAGCGCATTAAATTAGCAACTGAATTATCACGCCGGGCGACTGGACGCACTTTATATATCTTAGATGAACCGACAACGGGCTTGCATTTCGCTGATATTGATCGCTTACTTAAAGTTTTAAATTTATTAGTTGATCAGGGCAATACGGTTTTAATTATTGAGCACAACTTAGATGTTATTAAATCAGTAGATTGGGTAATTGATATGGGGCCGGATGGTGGCGCTAAAGGTGGGCAAGTAGTGGCGCAAGGAACACCTTTAGACATTATTAAGTGTAAGCAAAGTATTACTGGCCAATATTTACAAGAATTATATAAATAATGTTGAATATATTAAAAAAGACCTTCCCTAAAAGAAGATCTTTTTTTGTTGGCTATAGCTGGTCTAAAATTTTTAATTCAAGTTTTTTTGTTTTGGTGTTTAAAAGAGCAAAACTAGCTCGATAAAAAACTCCACCCAAAGTTCCGGGATTGGCAACAACTAAAGAGCCTTCATTTTCTATCCAAGGCTTATGAGTGTGTCCATAAAAAATGAAATTAAGATTATCCCTTTCTCTTAATAGTTTTTCTTTAAAATTTGGTTCGTGAATTAAGCCAATTTTAATGTTTTTTATTTCTATGGCTCCGTGGCGGCCTAAAAATTCAGCGTTTTTTAAATTTTCTGCTTCCTGAAAATCATATAATTCTTGATTACCAGCGATAAAATATATTTTTCCAGGAAATTCCTGTCGGATATGCTGTAAGGTCTCGTTATTACATAGATCGCCGCAGAAAAGCAGGGTATTGATGCCCTGCTCGTTTAAGTAGTTATTAAATATTTGCCAATTGGTAAGATTGTCATGTAAATCAGAGGCGATGGCAATAAGCATAGTTTTTATTTATCTTTACGTAAACGAATTTCGTAGGCCATTTGCTCAAGTTTGCGCAAATGTCCTCGAGCTTGATCGTATTTAGTACGGAGATAACCGGTTAAATCAAAATCTAATAAATTGCTCATAATCGCTTCGCCTTTTTCTTTCATTTCGGCTACGGTTTCATATTTACCTTTGGCAGCCCGATTAGTAGCATAGCGAACCATTTCTCCAATTAAGTCACAGAAGCCGCCAAGATAGCTGTCGTAGCCTAATTTAATACCTTTAATCTCAGTAATGTTTTTATCAGAGATAATAGCGGCAAAGGTTTTAGCTTCAACATACTCTTCAGCGGCGGCATGATAGGCCCCTTCTTCACGTAAGCGAATAAAACCAAAATCTTTTTCCATTTTTTTTAATAAATCTTCCATGGCTTTTATTTTTTCTTCGCCTTCTTTTAGTTCTTCTCGCTGTAAAGCAAAAATAGTTTTTTTAGCTTGAAAAAGAACGTCATTAGAGCGACTAATGATTTGTCTTCTTTCTTTCTCTCTTTGTCCGTAATTTTCTTTTAGTTTACTAACGAGTGATTTATTGATCATATAATATTTTAATAATTATTTAAATAACACGGAATACTTCATCAAGGCTAGTTTCTCCAGCTAAGGCTTTAATGATTCCGTCTTGGGCAATAGTTACGGTGCCTTCATTGATGGCTTCTTGTTCAATGTCGTGATCCGTGGCATCACTCCCTTGAATTAATTTTTGAATAGTTGGAGTAACGGCAATGGTTTCGTATAAACCGACACGTCCTTTATAACCAATGTGTTTACATTCTTCACAACCGGCACCACGATAAAATTTTAGATTTTTTGGAATAACAATATTACTGTTTTTGATGCTATCAATTATTATTTGAGCATGTTGAATTTTTTCTGGAGTGGCAGGATCTTCAACTTTGCAGTGAGGACAGATTCTGCGAGCTAAACGTTGTCCGATGGAAAATTCAATTGAGTTAGCTAGGGATGATTTTTCTACTCCTAATCCAACAAAACGAGAAATAGCTCCAGCGGCGCTATTGGCATGAATCGTAGAAAGAACTAAGTGTCCGGTCATAGATGCTTCAATGGCAATTTTAGCAGTTTCTTCATCTCTAATTTCACCAATCATCATAATGTTGGGGTTTTGACGGAGGAGTGAACGCATAGCAGCCGCAAAAGTATAACCATGCTCAGTATCAATTTGAGTTTGCATAACTCCTGGTAATTGATACTCAATTGGATCTTCAACAGTAATAATTTTTACATCTGGTTTATTAAGTTTATTTAAAATACCATAAAGAGTTGTAGTCTTGCCAGAGCCAGTTGGACCGGTAGTAATAATAATACCTTTAGTTTTGGTCATGGCTAAATCAAGATGTTTTTTAGCGACAGAAGTAATGCCTAAAGTTTCTAAATTTAGATTAGCAGCTGAAGTTGCTAATAAACGCACAACAATAGTTTCGCCAAAACCACCCGCAATAATAGATAAACGACAATCAATTTTATTTTTTGGTAAATAAATAGCAAATCGTCCGTCAAGTGTAGCTCTTTTAACATTGGTGGCAAAACCGGCTAGAATTTTTACTTCAGAAAGAATTGGGAGATAAGTTGTTTTAGGCAGCTCTAGAATATCATGCATAACTCCATCAATACGAAAACGCACTTTAACGCTATTTTCACTTGGTTCAATGTGAATATCTCCAGCTTGGCTATCGGCCGCCATAGCCATAATTAATTTAATGATTTCTTTAGAAGGAACCTCACTTAAATTAATAGTTTTTTCGACATTTTTAGTTAAAGCTTGGGCTCGCTCAAATTCTTCTTGATTTATTTTAACTCCTCGTCCAAGTGTTTGTGAAATTACAATATCATAAAGCTCGTTAACATAATCAAAATTACCAACAACACGATAAACTTCCTCTAAAGAAGTAATGCCGTCTAAACATTTTAAGACACCATCTTGAAGCATAGTGATCATGCCATTTTCAATAGCCTGCTGTAGAATTTTAAAAGCGGGAGCCTTATCAATAGTTAATTGTTTCAGATTATCATCCATGGTAAAAATTTCGTATATTCCCAAGCGCCCCTTATAGCCAATAAAATTACACTCTTTACAGCCCTTTGGAGAGGGTTGATAAATAGGTGGTAATTTTGTAGGAATATCAATATTTGCTTTTGGTGAAATAACAGCCAGTATTTTTTGTACCTGTTCTTCTTCCTCCTTGCTAAGAACGTGTTCCTGACGACAATGCGGGCAAAGCTTTCTAACTAATCGTTGTCCGATAACGGCATTAATTGAGGGAACCAAAAAATATGGCTTAACACCAATATCAATTAAACGAGGGATAACACCAGCAGCATCATTGGTGTGAAGGGTGGATAATACTAAGTGGCCAGTTAAAGATGCTTGTACTGATATCTCGGCTGTTTCCAAATCTCTAATTTCTCCAACCATAATAATATTTGGATCTTGTCTTAAAATTGAGCGTAAGCCATCAGAAAAAGAATATCCATGTTTAGTATCAATTTGACTTTGGTTAATTCCTTTTAGTTGATATTCAATTGGATCTTCGAGTGTAACTATTTTTGTTCCTGGTTGGTTCAGTTTATTTAAAATAGCATACAGAGAGGTTGTTTTGCCTGATCCAGTTGGTCCAGTTGTTAAGATGAGACCATTTGGTTTGCTAATTTCTTCGTTTAATTTTTTCAATATTTCTGGCCGGATGCCTAGTTTAGTGAATTCAAGTGATGCCGTCTTAGAATCTAATAAACGCATCACTACACTTTCACCAAAAGCAGTGGGTAAAAATGAAGAACGAACATCAATTTTGCCATCACTTAAATGAATAGTATAACGACCATCTTGTGGTTTGTTGGAAATATTGATTTTCACCTTGGCGAGAATCTTCATGCGCGTAATTATTTTACGCCACTTATCTTTATCAATTGTAGCTGCGTCTTGAAGAACGCCATCAATACGAAAACGAACAGCTACTCCATTTTCTTCAGCTTCAATGTGAATATCACTAGAATTAACTTTTATCGCAGTAGCTAATATGAGGGTTACAATATCACTAACATTTACTTCATTAATCTTATCGTTGAGTGATTTATAGTTAGAAATATCTTGTTTAAATTTTTCTAAATTCTCGGCGGTAATTTCTACGCCCGATTCATACTTTTTTACTTTAGGAATAGTTTTATAGATGTCAATTGCTTGGTTAAAACTATTTTGTGAAATTAAATAAAGCTTGGTGTTAGTAAAATATTTTTCATTTAAACGTTCAATTTCATCAGCAATTTCTTGAGTTGGTTCCACACAGGCAATTCTAATATTTTTACCATCATAGAAAAAACAAACCATGCCTAATTCAATACATAAATCTTCTGGAATCAGCATCAATGCTTCTGGGCTAATAGGGAAGGCAAATAAATTAACATAAGGCAGACCAATAGCGTTTGCCCTTTGTTCACAGCTTTTTTCTATTTCTTTTAATTTGATTTCCTTTTGTTTAGCCGCAAATTTTCCTTGCATGCTATCCTCGTCTTTGCTATCTTCTGGATCAATCAAATTTTCAATTGAAACAATATCACTCATAGTTAAATATTTAATAGCCGCAGCTAATCTGCCGCAAATTAGCAGCCCTGGCCGCGGCTTTTAAAAAGCTTAAAATTATCGGTTATTCCTGAAAAAACGTTCTATTTTACTAATACCTCTTTTTTGTTGGAGGTGCAAATATAAACTAGTCCAGGTAGAAATTTGGAAAGTGTTTAAGATCGAAGCGACTATAATCATGCTTGCAATAATTAAAATAAAGCTTAGGGACGCGAGTAATGGCAAGGATAGCTGAAAAGATAACAGTAATAAGGGTATAAAAAATAAAGAAATTATAATTAAGATTACTAAGCCCACGATAAAACTAATTAAAAATTGAATAATAGCCATTTCTAAGCTAACTAGCCAATTTTTATAAAATATTTTCCAAGCTTTTTCAATCGAAGTAATAAAGCTATTGTTTTCTAAAACTTGTGCGGCTATGGCGTATTTCATAATCAGGGAAATAGCTAGAGCAATTGGTACAAATATAATAAATAAGGCGGAATATGTTAAATTAATAGCAACAGAATCAGTTATTAATAAGAAAATCAAGGGTAAACTTACAATTAATAGACAGGCGCTAATAATAAAGTTATTGCTAAGATTTAAACCTAAAACTGGCCAAAAATGGCGACGTCCAAAAATTATTCCCTCATTAATACCTAACTTTTCGTTCTTTTTTTTGCTTAACATTAAACGAGCACTTTGTTCAACTAAGGCAGCTTGAGAAGTAATAGCCAGATAAATCATGATTAGTATCAATAATATAGCTAAGACAATAACGCTAATTAAAGACCAGAAAGCGGAAATGTTTGTAGTTGCTAGTTGACCTAAGCTGCTATAAAATGTAGGGTTAAAAAGGTTATAAATAATGAGGATTCCGTTATCAACGAAGTGTCCGCCTGGACGAGCATTGAAACCTTGAGTAATAAGCTGATATTCACCACCAATAGCAGTTAATGAGGCAAAAATACCAAAGAACCAAAGATGTTTATATTTTTTGGTAATAATCCAAGCTTGTTTGAGAAAAATGCGATAAGAGAACATAAAGTTATATTAAAATTAACTATTATAAATATAATAAAAATTAAATCTTTTTAGATTGAAAAATTAACTTAGGTTTGCTATTATTGTATCATATTTAATAAATTATTACCAAGTATTTATGGCAAAAATAAATGCTGACAAAAAATTAATTACAGAAATTTTAGAAAGAGGTGTAGAGAAAGTCTATCCTGTAAAAAATGAACTAGAAAAAAAGCTTTTAGCTGGTAAAGTTTTGCGCATATATTGTGGCTTTGATCCCAGCGCATCTTCCTTGCATATAGGTAATGCTATTGCCTTATCTAAGCTATCTCAGTTTCAGAGATTGGGACATAAAGTGATTTTTTTAATTGGTGGCTTTACTGGCATGATTGGAGATCCTACAGACAAAAGTGCTGCACGCAAACAATTGACTCGTGAAGAAGTAATGAGTAATGCTACTAATTTTCATCAACAAGCAAAAGCTTATTTAGATTTTGATGGCAATAATCCAGCTGAATTGCGTTATAATAACGAATGGCACGATAAACTAAGCTTTAAAGACTTAATTGAATTATCTGCCAATTTTACCGTTCAACAAATGATTCAGAGGGACATGTTTCAGAAACGTTTATCTGAAGAAAAACCAATTTTTTTACATGAATTTTTATATCCTTTAGCTCAAGCCTATGATAGCGTAGCACTTGATGTTGATGTAGAGGTTGGCGGAAATGATCAGATGTTTAATATGATGTGTGGGCGTGATTTATTAAAGGCCACCAAAGGCAAGGATAAAAATGTTTTGACCATGAAATTGTTAACTGACAATGATGGTAAAAAAATGGGAAAGAGCGAGGGTAACATTGTTATGCTTGATGAAAATGCTAATGATATGTATGGCAAGGTTATGTCTTGGGCAGACGGAGTTTTAACATCCGCTTTTGAATTATGCACTAATTTACCTTGGGATGAAGTTAAAAGCATTAATAGTAATATAGCCAATGGAGAATTAAGTCCTCGTGACGCTAAAATGCGTTTGGCTTGGGAGATTACGGCCATTAATCATGGAGAGAAAAACGCTAATGCCGCACAAGATAATTTTATTAAAACCATACAAAATAAAGAGGTACCTGAAGATGTTGAGGTAAAAGAGGTTGAACCAGGTGAATATAAATTAATTGATTTAGTTTCGTTACTCGGCTTAAGCTCTAGCCGAGGCGAAGCTAAGCGAGTAATTGAACAGGGTGGTGTAAAAGTAGGTCCAATTAATGGATTGACTACTATTAAAGACACCCAAGCAGAAATTAAAGTTGTATCAAATTTAATTATTCAAAGAGGTAAGCGTCAGTTTGTAAAGCTTCTAGTTAAATAAGTATGTATTTAGAGGAAATAAAAAATAAATTAGGTGAAATATTAGGAGTGGCCGCTTTAGATTTTGTATATCCGCCTCAAATAGAGATGGGAGAGCTAAGCTTGCCTTTATTTGCTTTGGCTAAGAGTCGTGGGTTAAATCCAGTTAATTTAGCTCAAGAGTTATCTCAAAAATTAAATAATGATATTAATCTGAAACAGTATATTATTGAGGTAAGAGCTGTTGGTCCTTATTTAAATTTCTATTTGCAAACAGAGTCGTTGTTAGCCGGAGTTATTAACGATATTCAGGTTAATGGTAATAATTTTGGTCAACAAGATAACGGTTCTAATAACGGCGTAATGGTAGAATACTCTAATGCTAACACGCATAAGGAATATCATATTGGCCACTTACGTAATCTTTTTTATGGCGACTCTGTTACTAAAATATTAAATTTTTGTAATTATCATGCTATTCCCGTTTCTTATATTAATGATTTTGGTATTCATGTAGCTAAAACTTTGTGGGCTTTTCAAAAAGGTCAAAATAAATTTCACTATCAAGAGCTAAGCAAGAGCGTTCAAGATAAGGGATATTTATTGGGACAGTGTTATGCTGATGCCAATAGGGAATTAACTGAATCACCCGAGAAAAAAGATGAAATTGTGGCTATTATGAAAGAAATAGAGAGTCGGAATGGGGTAAATTATAAATTATGGGAAGATACTCGTGCTTGGAGTATTGCGTATTTCGATGCAATATATAAACATTTTAATATTCAATTTGAACATATTTTTTATGAAAGCGAAGTTATTGATGACGGTTTAAGATTGGTTCAAGAATTTTTAAACAAAGGAATATTCAAAAAAAGCCAAGGAGCTATTATTGCTGATTTAGAAAAATATGATTTAGGCGTATTGCCAATTGTTAGGTCTGATGGCACCGCTCTTTATCCTGTGGCTGATTTAGCTTTAGCGAAAAAAAAATTTAATGATTATAAAATTGAAGAATCTATTTATGTTGTTGATATTCGTCAGGGATTATATTTTAAGCAGTTAGCTAAAATATTTGAATTAGCTGGTGAAAAAACACGTATATCTCATCTTGGCTATGATTTTGTGGCTTTAAAAAGCGGTATGATGTCTTCTCGTAGTGGTAATGTTATTACTTATAATCAAGTTTGGGAGGAAGCTTATGCTCGAGCAGAAAAAGAAGTTGCTAGCCGCCATGAAGATTGGACAGAGATTCAAATTAAAGAGACCGCTAATTCTCTAGCAATAGCCGCTTTAAAATTTGAGATGTTAAAAGTTAGCGCTGACAAGGTAATTACCTTTGATATTGATGAGGCCTTGCGTTTTGAGGGCTACACAGCTGCTTATTTGCAATATAGCGGCGCTCGCTTAGCTAGTATTTTGCGTAAAGGAGCAAGTAATGTTAAAAAGGCTGATTTATCTTTATTAAGTCATGTTAAAGAAAAAAGCCTGGCCGTTTTTCTAGAAAGATTTGCAGATAGCGTTTTAAAGGCTGGCGAACAAAAGGATCCAGCTGTCATTTCTCGTTATTTATTTGAATTGGCGCAGCAGTTCAATGACTACTATCATGAAGTTCCAGTTTTAAAAGCAGAAGCAAACCTTGTTTTAGCTAGACTAGCCTTACTTCAAGCTATTCAGCAGGTTTTTAAGAATGGCTTTTCATTGTTGGGTATAAATTATTTGGAAGAAATGTAATTTGATATTAATAATTTTATGAATAAAAAAGAACAGAATAATGTTTTAGAAAAGATCGTATCGCTTTGTAAGCGTCGTGGCTTTGTTTTTCCTTCTTCGGAAATTTATGATGGCTTTACGGCTGTGTATGACTTTGGCCCTTATGGAGTTGAGCTGGCTAACAATATTAAAAAAGAATGGTGGAAGGCAATGACGCAGTTGCGTGATGATGTTGTTGGTTTGGATTCCGCCATTTTTATGAGTCCTAAAATTTGGCAAGCTTCCGGTCATGTTAAAGGTTTTTCTGATCCATTAACTGAATGTCGTAAATGTCATAGTCGGTTACGTTTAGACAGTTTGTTAGAGGAAGCGGGTGTTTTTGCTGATGAAAAAATGAGCGAAGAAGAAATTAATGAAATTTTTGAAAAAAATAAAGAAAAAATTAAGTGTCCAACTTGTGGCGCTAATGATTTCACCCCTGCTAAGAATTTTAATCTTTTAGTGCAATCAAATTTAGGAAACTTTACTGGTGACTGGACTAAAGAACCCACTTATTTACGTGGAGAGACTTGTCAAGGTATTTATTCAAATTATAAAAATGTTTTAGATTCTACTCGAGTTAAGATTCCTTTTGGCATTGCTCAAATTGGCAAAGCTTTTCGTAATGAAATTACTGCTCGTCAGTTTATTTTTCGTACTCGTGAATTTGAACAGATGGAAATGCAATATTTTGTGAAGCCAGGTGATGATATGAAGTATTTTGAGCAGTGGCGAGATATTCGTTGGCAATTTTATTTAAGTTTAGGAATTAAGGAAGAGAATTTACAGTGGCATAAGCATGAGAATTTAGTTTTTTATGCTAAAGAAGCTTACGACATTGAATATAAATTTCCTTTCGGCTTTAAAGAACTTGAAGGCGTTCATGCACGTGGAGATTATGACTTGTCAGTGCACGCTAAGGCATCGGGAATTGATTTAAATTATCTTGATCAAGCTAATAATGAAAAATATATTCCTCATATTGTTGAAACTTCAGCTGGGGTGGGCAGAACTTTCTTGGCAGTTTTAACCGAAAGCTATCGTGAAGAAAAAATTGCTGATGATGTTAGAACAGTCTTAGCCTTACCAGTAAAATTAGCACCAATTAAGATCGCCGTCTTTCCATTATTAAAAAATAAGCCGGAGTTAGTAACTAAGGCCAAAGAATTTTTTGATGACTTGAAGCAAGATTGGCGTTGTGAGTTTGATGATAATGGTAATATTGGCAAGCGTTATCGCCGTCAGGACGAAATTGGTACGCCTTATTGTTTAACAATTGATTTTGATACTTTAGAAAAAGGATTAGTGACAGTGCGCGATCGCGACACAATGGAACAAGTACAAATTAAAGCAGATGAAGTAAAAAAATATTTTCAAGAAAGGCTATAAAGAAAAATTTTAGAAGATAAATAATTTTTTTAAAAAAGAGTTTTAACTCTTTTTTATTTTTTTTATTTTTTGTACTAAAAACTATTGCTATAAATTTTACCGCGAGGTATAATATTAGTAATTAATAAAAATTATTTCTAAAAAAATTATTTTAATTTATTTAGAAAAAATAAATGGGAAATTTCCCAGAAAGGAGGTGAAATATATGGCTACTAAAAAAGTAAAAAAAGCAGTTAAGAAGGCAGCTCCTAAAAAAGTTGTTAAGAAAGCTGTGAAGAAGGTTGCAAAGAAAGCAGTTAAGAAGGCAGCTCCTAAAAAAGTTGTTAAGAAAGCTGTGAAGAAGGTTGCAAAGAAAAAGAAATAAAATTTTGAAATTTTGAAATTTTATTAATTTTGAAAATTATACAAAGACCGCCCTTTTTGGGTGGTTTTTGTATAGAAAAAGATTATTTTGTGATTATCTTTTGTTTATCTGCTACTCGTTATAATTATAAGATGCGTTACCTAATCTTTTTAATTTTTATTGTTAGTTTCTTTTCTTATTATATTTTTCAACCAATGTCTAGAGCTGAAATTATTTTTTTTGACGTTGGCCAGGGTGATTCTTTTGCTTTAAAAACTACGACTGGAAAAATAATTGTGGTTGATGGTGGACCAAATTGGGATAGTTTAAATGGACTTGGCCATTGGCTTGGATTTGGCGTCAATCATATTAATATGATTATTCTTAGTCATGATCATGAAGATCATCTTACCGCTTTGCCGGAAATATTAGAACGCTATCAAGTAGATAAGTTAATTATGCCAACTGGTTTAAGCAGTCAGAGTTCAGTTGCATTGCTTAAGGCAGCTGAAAATAATAATGTTATTAGTGAGCAGTTAAGCACAAATCGTTGTTATAACTTAGGTCAAGATTGTATGCTTTGCCTTTTTCCTCCAGATCAAGACTTTATTAACAGTAAGGATAAAAATGATTTATCTATTGCTCTGCATTTTCAATGTGATGGTCTAAGTCTCGTGGCCGCCGGTGATGCTAACAAGAAAAGAGAAGAATCTTTATTACGCAATAATTTTAATTGGCAAGCTCAGATTTTAAAAATTTCTCATCATGGATCTGCTTCAGCTAGTTCAGCTTCTTTTATTAAGGCAGTTTCTCCATATTTGGCATTTATTTCAGTGGGAGCTAATAATTCTTATAATCATCCGGCAAAAAGCACTTTAACACAGTTGAGGATGTTCGCTTTAAAAATATGGCGAAGTGACGAACTAGGCTCACTTATAATTTATGCTAATAATAAGAAAATATATCTTAATAAAGGCCCTTAGGTTTGTTTGTTGGTTAAGTTGTGGACAACACTATTGACAAAGCATTTTATGTGTGATATATTAAATAGTTGCTTAAAAAAATAAAAGGCCATTTGAAACGGGTCAGGCACGACAAGCATGGGGATTTTCTTCCTAGGGTTTTTGGGCCTACCATTGTTGCTTTATAAAGAGGCATTAATGGTTGGCTCGGTAGCTCCTAGAAGATATTTTCTTGCCTACCCGTTTGAGATGGTCTTTTTATTTTAAAAACCTCTTTTATAAAAAGAGGTTTTTTATTTGTATTTTTTATTATTTTTTTATGGTTGAAGTGCGGGAATAATATCTAGAATTGGGGTAGTGCTACTACTAATTATATCTGGAGTTGAAGTGGCCTCTCTACCGACTAGACAAACTTCTTGCCAAGGAACGTAGTGAGATGAGAAGCGTTTAATTTTTTCTAATGGTGAGCTCGTTGCTCCCTCTGGATAAGTAACGGTGTAGTCGAAATAAGCATCAGCACCGTTATGAGCTTTTTCAGTGCATTTTTTCTCTCCTGGTGCCAGCTCATCGGTCTCAATTATTTTTGTTGGCTGTGGCGGGGTAATATTATAAATAACAGGATCAGTAGTAGTGGCGACGCGACCATCTTCCTCTCCCCAGAAATCAAAAAATATTTCATTACCCTCTATTCGCGATTGGATTAAAATATTTGTTGGGGAATCATTAACAAAACGAATGTCTGGCCAGGGGTCATAAACAGAGGCATCTGTGCCGGCTGGTTCATAATATGACACCCGATAAGAATGATTGCTTCTAGCTGTTATTGGTAGACCAGTAGCTAGAGCGGCTCGAAAAATAGTAGTGGCAACTTGACAAAGGCCACCACCGTATTCAGGTATAGTTTTATTATCTTTTATAACTAGCTCTGGTAAATATCCGCTATTTTCATCAATTTCACCTAGGTTTTCAACTAAAGAAAATTCTTCACCAGGCTTAATAATGAGTCCATGTACAGCGGCGGCACCAGTAGCTATATTATGACGACGGTTGCTAGGTGAGCCGGCAAAGTTAGATGACCCAGTTCCAATAATTTCTTTAATTTCAAGAGCATTAGCTTCTGTCGGTTTAATAATATTAATAGCCAACTCAACTTCATTATTTGTAGCATTTTTAGTGTAACCATTGATTATTAATTGGGCACTTTGATTGAGGTTTAGTTCATATCCATCTTTACCAAGCTGCCAACTGGAAACTTTATTATCCTTGACTTCAAAACGTGGTTCCTGAGGGGGGACATTCACATCGGGTGATATTATTTCTTCTAAATATTTAGCAATACGATCAGGATTAAAATTTAATTCAATTTTATCGCCATTTTTATTAACGCTAAGCCAGGAAGCAATCGTTTCGCGATTTACATTCCAAATTCTATCTTCATATTTTAAAGATAAATTTTTATTAGTTAATTGACGGGCAGTTTCTTCTTCTCCGTTAAGATCTTGCTGATAAATTTCTGGATAGGCTGTTTTAGTGCGAACATTAATGGCGTCAGTATTTATATCACTTAAATTTTGATTAATTGAGTCAAAAAAATATAGCCAATCAACAGTTTTACCTGGTCGCTCTTCACTAATAGTTATAGTATCATCCCTAAAAATAAAAGCAGCGTCAATGGCTTGAATAGTAATATCTGTGAATGAATCTTTGACTAATGTTTTTAGATGTTCTTCATTTATCTCTAGTTCAGGTTGAATGACTGTAATTTGTCTACTAATGTATTTCCGCCACCAACGATTTAGGGAATTTTTTTGTTTGTAGTTAGCTAAAGTTGATTTAATGTTTTCTAAATTATATCTGAAATTAAAATAAGATAAATCAGAGTCAAAAGAAGATGCAGTTGCAGGAATGTTTAGATTTTCTGTACCATAATTAATTATTAAGCCAAGATTTTCGCGTTCATTTGTGGCCTTTCTTATTTTTGCTTCAGCCGTACTTAAATCTATAGAGCTAATATCTAAAGAGCCATAGTATAGATTGTCTTGTAGAATATTGGTAGATGTTTTATTTTGTTCGTTTAAAATTAAGACAATAAATAAAAAAACCACAACTAAAGCAATCGTGGTAATTATAATTAGTTTAGGTTTTTTCATATGATAAGCGTTAATTTTCCATACCTAGGAGTTCATTAAGTAACTCTGCCTTGTTATTGTCGCCAATGGAAAAAATTAAAGTTTGTCCAATCTCTGGTATTTGTAGTAGTTTATCTTTAGGCCAATAAATTAATCTGTTCTCTTTATCTTGAAGAATTACTTCATCGTCCTTGAAATCGATTACTGTAAGTTCGTAATTCATATTAGGATTTGAAATTAACAGTAATGTTTTCACTTTCCACTTTTGTCAGTGTAATTGTTAAAACGCCGTTTTCAATAATAGCTTCAACTTTACGGTTGTCAACTTGGGCCGGAAGAATAATGGAGCGAGAAAATGGTCCCCAGTAGCATTCTCGGTATAAATATTGGTCTTCATTAACTGTTTGTGGTTGTTTCCTTGTACCATGAATGGTTAAAAGATCATGGTGAAGAGATATTTTTAAATCTTCTGGCTGCGCTCCGGCAATAGTTGATTGAATGATAATCTTTTTATCAGTGTGATAGACATCAATAGACAGCTGTCCCTCAGAGATGCCTTCTTTTTCTATCCAGTCATTAACAGCAGATGTTTCTTCGTTAATGATTAGTTTGTTTTTACGTGCTGAAAAAAAATTTAACATAAAAGTAAAAAAATAATGTGGGCTCGGCCCGACTCGAACGGGCGACCTTTACGATGTCAACGTAACGCTCTAACCAGCTGAGCTACGAGCCCTTATTTTCTTATTATATTGTATAGGGGTAAAGTTGGCAATACAAACATAGCTTGAATTGGTAGTTCAAGAGATGAATAAAATTTTTAGTGAGGTTGTGTTATGTTTATGACGTGACAGATACTGAGAAGATTTTCGTCAAAAGTATTTTATTTGGTGCGCCTAGATGGACTTGAACCATCGACCCCAGCTTTATAAGAGCTGTGCTCTAACCACCTGAGCTATAGGCGCAATAATGAAAAACGAGCCTTTGCTTGATTATTGGCTCATATCTTTCATTTTAACCATTTAATTTATATCATTAGCCGTTAATTTTATCAAGCATCTGTTGTATTGGTTCAATTATTTTTTTTAATATTTCGTTGGGTGTAATCGAAGTGACGGCTTTGGCCGTTTTGTTGTTCCCGCTCGCATTCCAGGGCTTAAGCATCTCAATTGCTGATACCCCTTTATTAGTATAAGCATGTAGCTCTAATCCTTGTCCATCGCTTGGTATCAGGGCAATTAATATCAATTTTGATTCTGGCACGCTTGTACTTATTTCTTCAACTATTTCTTTGATGTCAAGACCTTCTTTTAAAAGTAGAGAAGAATCTTGTTTGTCTAAAAGTGACCAAATAAGTTGCTTGTCGATATTTGTTTGTAGATTGTTTAATATTTTTCCCCACAGTTTCAAAACGGATAATGGTCGAGAGCGGTATAATTGATTAATAATCTCTTCTCGACGAGCGCCTAAGCTAATTAATTTTGAGCTAGTTAAGAGAGTACGTGGAGTGAGTGTGTTGTTTTTATAATTATTAGTTTTGCTAATTATACCCGCTAGTAAACAAGTAGCAATATCTTCATCAATTAAATTATAATCACGGTGTTTAAGTAAATTAAAAACTAATTCTGATGTAGAAACAAGATTGAGGTCAATGAGATTAATTTGTCCATACTCTTCATTGCCGGCATGATGATCAATATTAATGATGGTATTTTTGTAAAAAAATTCCACATTATTATCATAAATAGTAGCCAAAGATTCTAGGTCGGTTGTATCAAGACAAATTATTAAGTCATACTTAAAACCACTAGATGAGCTACTTATGTCTTTAGAGCTAAACCAGCCTTTTTCTGGGGAGATGATAAAGTTTAATTTCTTTTCATCAATGGTATATTTAATTTGACTGATGGCAGCTTGACTAATATCAAGTGAAACTATGAACTTACGTAGATTTTTAAGAGAGGTTTGTAGTTGGTCGTAGGCAGGTAGAAAGCGCCAACGTTCTTTTTCATTTTTTTTACTAATATCCTTTGTATTAAGATGGGCGGCAATTTCAACTTCTTTGCCTAGTTTTTTTAAAAACAAAAATAAAGCCAAGGATGAGGCAACGGCATCGCCATTCCAGTCGGCAGCAAAAGAAATCAGGATTTTACCCGATTTTTCAATCTGTCTAAATATTTGTTGTTCTAAAGTAAGCATTCTGTAATTGTGTGATTAGTAAGTATTATATATAATCTAACCATTCAATATATAATTAATTTTGGCTAGAGTCAAGGTAATTTAAGGTTGACGCAAAGGCATATTTTTGGTAATTTTAAAGGTATGAAAAGTGAATTAGAAAAAATTTATAATCCGGAGATATTTGAAGATGATATTTATCAAAAATGGGAAAATTCTGGTTTTTTTAATCCAGATAACCTTGATTTACCAGATAATGCTCCTGCTTATACAGTTATACTTCCTCCGCCTAATATTACCGCAAAACTTCATTTGGGGCATAGTGCCATGTTAGCCATTGAGGATTTAATGGTACGTTATCGTCGTCAAAATGGTTATCGTACTTTATGGCTGCCTGGCACTGATCATGCCGCTATTGCTACCCAAAATATGGTAGAAAAGAAAATTTTTGCGGAAAGTGGTAAGACTCGGCATGATTTAGGACGAGAACAGTTTTTAGTTGAGGTGCAAAAGTTTGTGGCTGAGACTCAGGCTACTATTTTAGGGCAAACACGTAAAATGGGAGCTTCGCTTGATTGGTCACGCCTTGCCTTTACCCTTGATGATGAGCGTCAATTTGCAGTTAAGAGAATGTTTTTAGACATGCATCGCGAGGGCATTATTTATCGAGGAGAAAGAATAGTTAATTGGTGCCCTCGTTGTCACTCTACTTTAGCTGATGATGAAGTTGAATATAAAGAGCAGACAGCTAAGTTGTATACTTTTAAATATAGTTCCGATTTCCCTATCGCTATTTCCACTACGCGCCCAGAAACAAAACTAGGAGATACGGCGGTGGCAGTTAATCCCAAAGACGAGCGCTATAAGAAATTTATTGGTAAGGAGTATAAAGTAAATTTTTGTGGTCAAGATTTAAAGATTAAAATTATTGCCGATCGTAATGTTGAAATGGAATTTGGTACTGGTGCCCTGGGTGTAACTCCGGCTCATTCAGCGATTGATTGGCATATGGCCGAAGAAAATGATTTAGCTATTATTAAAGTTATTGATGAGAATGGTTTAATTAAAGAAGGTTTTGGTGAGTATTCAGGATTAACGGCGATTGCCGCTAGACAAGTAATTGTTGAACATTTAGGTCAACAAAAATTAATTCTTAAAGAAGAAGAAATTATTAATAATCTTTCTTGTTGTTATCGTTGTGATAGTCCAATTGAGCCACTACCTTCAAAGCAGTGGTTTATTGCCGTTGATACTCCAGTAGCTCGCTTAAAAGGTAAGTCTTTAAAAGAGGCCGCCCTTGAACTAGCTAAAACGGAGGAGGTTAAGTTTTTGCCAGAGAGGTTTAATAAACGCTATTGTGATTGGATGGAGAATCTGCATGACTGGTGTATTTCTCGGCAGATTTGGTTTGGACATAGTATTCCTGCCTGGTATCGTGGTGATGAAGTTTTTGTTGGAGAAGAATCCCCAGCTGGAGATGATTGGATTAAAGATGAAGACACGCTTGATACTTGGTTTTCTTCTGGAATGTGGACTTTTTCCACTCTTGGCTGGCCAGAGAATTTTAAGGACGGACAGAAAACTGGTGACCTGGCTCGGTTTCATCCTATTCAGGTCTTAGAAACTGGCTATGAAATTTTAACTTTGTGGGTTTCACGCATGATGATGATGTCTCTATTTGCTTTAGGAGAGAAACCTTTTTCTCATGTTTATTTACATGGCACGATTTTAGATGAGAAGGGCAAGAAGATGTCCAAGTCTAAAGGTAACGGGATTGATCCTTTAGAGGTTATTTCTAAATATGGTGCCGATGCGGTTCGTTTATCTTTGCTGATGGGTTCAACTCCAGGTAATGATGCTCGTTATAATGAAGAAAAGATAGAAGCTAAGAGAAATTTTATTAATAAGCTTTGGAATATATCTCGCTTTATTTTAAGCGACGCTAGCAAGGATGATTTAAACACCAGTGCTAGCGTTTTGCCTGTAGCCACTACTTTAGCGGACCGATGGATATTAAGTGAATTGTTAAGTGTGCGTAAAATTTTAGACGCTTCTTTTGCTGACTTTAACTATTCTATCGGCGCGGAAGCCTTGTATGACTTCACTTGGAATAAGCTGGCTGATTGGTATTTAGAAATTGCCAAAGTTGAAAAAAATAAAGGAGTAATTCTGATTTATATCCTAAAGAATGTCTTGATTATGTGGCACCCTTTTATTCCTTACGTTACTGAAGCCATTTGGTCTAGCTTTAATGATAATTTATTAATGATTGAACAGTGGCCAAAATGGAAAGACAAGCTGAATTTTTGGGTTTCTGTGTCCGAAAAAGATGGAAATAATTTTTCTTTTATTCAAGAAACAATTATTGCTATTCGTAACGCCCGCAGTGTTAATAAAATTGAGCCAACTCGTAAAGTGCAGGCGCTTGTTAGCGGCGAAAGAGCGATTTCATTGAAAGAACAAGAAGCCTTAATTAAATCTTTACGAACTGGAGTGGAATCACTTGAAATAACAACTGCAACGCCAACTGAAAAGGCTATTAAAATAAGCTTAGCTGGCACGGAAATATATTTATTGGGTGCCATTGACCCAGAAAAGGAAAGAGAGCGCCTTGTAAAAGAAAAATCCAACTTAGAAGGGTTGATTAGTAATTTAAGTCAACGTTTAGATAATAAAGAGTTCGTTTCTCGGGCTCCAGCTAATATCGTGGCTACTGAAACAGAAAAACTTGATCGCTATAAAACAGAATTGGCAAATATTAATGAAGCGCTTAAACTTTAAATTTAATTTTCGCAATTATGACTTTAAAACATTATCTTTGGGTGATGGGAACAATGACTTTACTTTGTTGGGGTATTTTTGCTCTAATGCTAAATCTAATTGACCCAACTGCTACTAATTGGCTTGGTTTCATGTTTTTTTATGTTGCCTTATTTTTAGCTTTATCTGGAACAGCCGCTTTGTTAGGTTTTATTATCCGTTTTGTAGCTTTAAAAAGAGATTTAGTTTTTTATGCTGTTTCTACCGCTTTTCGCCAATCTTTTTTATTTGCTTTATTTATTGTCATATCTTTATTCCTTTTATCTAATAATCTTTTTACTTGGTTAAATGTTTCTCTATTATTAATAATTTTTGCTATATTAGAATTATTTGTGGCTAGCTATAAAAAAAGTCGTATAAAATAATATGAAAAATAAATTACAAAAATTACGTGAAGAATTTTTATCTGCTTTAGACAAAGTTACGGATTTATCGACTTTACGTGATCTAGAAATAAAATACCTTTCTCGTAAGGGTGAGCTTAGTAATATTTTGGGAGAATTGAAGGATTTAAGTCTTGATTTAAGAAAAGAAGTTGGGGAATTAGCTAATGTTGTTAAGCAAGAGCTGCAAATGAGGTTTAGCGAAACTAAAGTAGACATAGAAAAAAAGCATGATTCCAATAAGCAATTAGATCCGACTATTCCTGGAGGAAAAATAGAGAGAGGGCATTTGCACCCACTGACTTTATTAAAACGGGAATTGGAAGATTTTTTTGCTACACTTGGATTTCAAGTAATGGACGGGCCAGAACTAGAAAGTGAATTTTATAATTTTGAAGCTTTAAATGTACCCCCTCATCATCCAGCTAGAGACATGCAAGACACTTTTTATGTGGATATAAAAAACAAAGATGGAGAATATGATTTAGCTATGCGTTCTCAAACTTCAAATACCCAAGTGAGAGCTATGCAGAAATATGGAGCTCCTTTGCGTATGATTATGCCCGGGAGAGTTTTTCGTAGCGAATCAACTGATTCTAGGCACGAGCACACCTTCTATCAATTAGAAGGGATGATGATTGGTAAAGATATCAATTTTGCTCATATGAAAAATATTTTGGAGTTGGTTGGAAAAAAGTTGTATGGACCAGAAACCAAATTACGCATGCGTCCAAAATTTTATCCTTTTGTGGAGCCGGGCTCTAATGGTGAATATACTTGCTTTCTTTGTCAGGGACAAGGTTGTCGTGTTTGTAAATATTCAGGATGGTTAGAAATTCTTGGCTGCGGTCTCATTCATCCTAATGTCTTGCGTGCCGGTGGTATTGATCCAGAAAAATATTCTGGTTTTGCTTTTGGTTTCGGTTTAAATCGTTTAGCTATGTTAAAATATGGCATTGACGATGTTCGTTTATTTAATAGTGGCGACATGCGCTTCCTTAAACAATTTTAATCTGTTGATATTATGTATTTATCTTTAAATTGGCTAAAAGACTTTGTTAAAATACCGAGCAAAATGAAGCCGGAAGAACTGGCCCAGCTTTTAACTTTACATACAGTTGAAGTGGAATCTTGGCGCGCTCAAAGTGCATCTTTTGATAAGGTGGTTGTCGGTAATGTTTTATCTGTTGAGCCTCATCCTAATGCAGATAGATTACGATTAACTAAGGTTGACGTTAAGAAAGAAATTTTATCTATTGTTTGTGGCGCTCCTAATGTAGCCGCTGGTCAACGCGTGGCTGTTGCCTTAGTGGGCGCAACCCTGCCTAATGGTTTAGTAATTAAAGATACCGAGATTAGAGGTGAGCAATCTTCTGGTATGATTTGCGCTGAAGATGAATTAGGACTAGGTAATGATCATGAAGGAATTATGGTTTTAGCTAAGCATGCTAAAGTTGGTCAAAGTTTTTCTTCTCACTTACTTTTAAATGATATTATTTTAGAAATTGATAATAAATCTTTATCTAACCGTGGTGATCTTTGGGGACATTATGGCATGGCGCGTGAAATTAGCACTCTGCTTAAGACGCCACTGCTACCATACTTAAAAATAGATGAAAAAATATTAATACCAAGTGGTAAAGAAAAAATTGCGGTTAAAATAGAGGATAAAAATATTTGCTCTCGTTATATTGCGGTTAAAATAAATAATGTTAAGAACACTGAGTCGCCTAGTTGGTTAAAAGAGCGTTTAACAGCTGTTAATGTGCGTCCAATTAATGCGTTGGTTGATATTACCAATTATGTAATGTTTGAATCTGGTCAGCCATTGCACGTTTTTGAAGCGGACAAGATTCAGAAAATTACCGTCCGTTTATCTAAAGACGATGAAAGCCTGGAAACACTGGATGGTAAAGAGCGCTTATTGCCAAAAGAGACGATTGTTATTAGTGATGGATCAGACGCAATAGCTGTTGCTGGTATTATGGGTGGAGCCAATAGTGCTGTTAATGAAAATACTACTAGCGTTATCTTAGAAGCGGCTACTTTTAATGCTGTTTATGTGCGTAAAGCCTCACAGAGATTAAACTTACGTACGGATGCTTCTATGCGTTTTGAAAAAACACTTGATCCAAACTTGCCAGAAATGGCTTGGCAAAGGGCCTGGCAATTAATCAAAGAAATATTTCCTGAGGCGGAGATAGCTGGTGAAGTTGTGGATGTGCAAAATTTTGATTTAGAAATTAAAGCCATTCCTTTAGACTTTTCTTGGCTAAAGAAAAAAATTGGCAAGCAAATAAGCCGTAAAGAGGTACAAAGTATTTTGGAACGTCTTGGTTTTCAAGTAGAAATAAATAAAAATTTATTAATAGTAACTCCACCATCTTGGCGAGCTGTAAAAGACGTTACCATTAAGGAGGATGTTTTAGAAGAAATTGCCAGAGTTATTGGTTATGACAATATTCCAGCTGTTACTCCTAATAGCACCCTGTCTTTTTTGCCAGAAAACAGAGAATTATTGTTAGAGCGTAAAATTCAAGATATTTTAAGTGGAAGTGGGCGTTTACTAGAGGTTTACAATTATTCATTTGTTAGTGAAGTGGCTTTATCCAAGCTAAATATTGATCCTAGTCGTTATTTGAAATTAGTAAATCCTATTTCAGAACAACAAGCTCTTTTAAGACAAAGTTTGCTTCCTGGCTTATTACAAAATTTACGTCTAAACCAATTTAATTATTCAGATTTTGGTTTATTTGAGCTTGGTCGAATATTTTTATCTTCTCCTGGAGAATACGTAAAGGATGAAAAGGGAGACTTCTTGCCTTATCAAGGAAAACGTTTAGGATTAGTGGTTTCAGGGGTAGATGAAAATAAAAATTTTGATCAGCTAAAGTCATATTTAGACTTATTGTTTAGTTCTTTGTGGTCACAAATTAAATTAGAGTATACTGCTTTAGAAAATATGCCAGCTTGGGCAAAAGAAGGGCAAGTGGCCGCTATTTATTGCCACGGCAAAGAAGTTGGTGTGATTGGAGTTGTAGATAATAAGCTTGCAAATAATTTTGGCTTAAAAACTAAGGTGGCTTTTGCAGAAATAAATTTTAAGGATTTACTTTTATTAGATAATAGTGTGCCAGTGAATCAATATAAAGAATCACCTAAGTATCCAGCGGTTGTGCGCGACATCTCTTTTGTAGTAGATGAGAAAATATTATATAATGATTTCTGGAGGTTGTTAGTAAATTTTCACCCCCTCTTAGTTAAAGCAGAATTGTTTGATGTCTATCAGGGTAAAGCTTTGGGTGAGGATAAAAAAAGTTGGGCTTTTCATTTAACTTATCAGGCAACTGACAAAACTTTAACTGCTGAGGAAGTAGATTTAATTCAAAAAGATTTAATTCAGGCTTGTCATGATAGATTTGAAGCTCAAGTAAGAGATTTTTAATTATTAATAAATAAAGCCGAGGGAGGACGGCTATTCTCTGGGCTAAGATAAAATTATGTTTGAAACTTCACGCGACATCCTTAATTGGGTTTTAGCCGCATCAAGCGGTGTCTTAGTTTTTTTCTTGTGCTGGGCTCTGTATTATTTTATAGCTAGTGTTCAGAGGATTTATCGCTTGATTAAGCAGATGGAAATTGGAGTTAATAAAGCGGAAAATTTAATAGATTTAATTAAGGAGAAGATTTCCAGTAGCACTGCCTATCTAGCTGTATTTGGAGAGTTATTAAAACGAGGAATAGAATTTGCTAAAGATCATCAACAGAAGAACGATGATGAAGAAGGTGGTGCTAAAAATGGACGTGGCAAAACGAAGAAAAAATAAATATAGATATAAAAACAGACCCCTATTTAATCAGGGGTCTGTTTTTATATGAGTTGAAATTTTATTTCTTATAACCGCAACCTTTATCACTGCAAACAATCTGACCTTCTTTATCTTGAATTAATAAAGATTCGCAGTCAGGGCATTTATCACCGGTTGGTTTACCCCAGTAGGCATTTTTACAATCAGGATAGTTGTCACAGGCATAGAAAGCGCCACGTTTACTAAATTTTTTCACGATGTTTCCTGTCTTACAGGATGGACATGTGATTTTTTTAGCGCCATCTTCTTCAATATTTTTTATATTCTTACACTTTGGATAAGCGCTGCAGGCCAAGAAAGGCCCGTATTTACCCGAACGAACAATCATCTCTGCTCCACATTTATCACAATTAGTACCTTTGTATTTTTCTTGCAGGGCTTTTACTTCTGGATTGTCTTGTTTGACAGTAGTTTCGCCGTTAAGTTTCTTGATATTGCGACAATCAGGGTAACCGCTACAAGCTAAGAACTTACCGTAACGTCCAGTTTTAATAATCATTGGAGATTTACACTTGTCACATATTTCGTTGGATTTTTCTTCAGGCATAATATCACTTTTTTTAATATCTTCGTATTTTTTTTCTAAATTATCATGAAAGTCATGATAGAAATCGGCAATTACCGGTTGCCAAGTTTTTTCATTGTTGGCGACGGCATCAAGGTCGTCTTCCATGCCGGCGGTAAAGTTGTAATCTACAATTTTATTGAAGTGTTCTACCAGTAAGTCATTAACTACCAGGGCAATATCGGTTGGCTTGAGGCGCTTATCATCTCCTCTTTCTACGTAGTTGCGTGTGAGAATGGTATTAATAGTCGGAGCGTAGGTTGATGGTCGGCCAATACCGTATTTTTCCAATTCTTTAACTAGCCCAGCGTCACTATAACGTGCGGGTGGTTTAGTGGAGTGTTGTTCAGTGTTAATATCTAACAGTTTTACTTCTTCACCTTCTTTTAATTGCGGCAGTTGTTGTTCGCTGGTTTTTTCTGGGTAAATTTTTAGGTAACCATCAAACAATAATACTTGACCACTAGTGCGGAAGAGATGTTTAACGTCGTTTGTGCAGGTGGCTTCAGTGTTAATAGCGCTGGCACTGAATTTGGCGGCTGGCATTTGTGTGGCAACGCTGCGTTGCCAGATTAATTGATAGAGACGGAAGGTGCTCTTATCCACTTTATCTTTAATATTATCAGGAGTGTTTGCGACTAAAGTCGGTCTGACGGCTTCATGAGCTTCTTGGGCATTCTTGCCTTTAGTCTTAAATATTCTTGGCTCCTCAAGGGTGTAATCTTTACCTAGAGTCGCTTGTAAATAATCTTTGGCATCATTTAAAAACTGAGGAGAGAGATTTAAAGAATCAGTACGCATGTAAGTAATGAAACCTTGTTCATAAAGTTTCTGAGCGAGAGTCATAGTTTGTTTGGCGCTAAAGCCAAGCATTCTATTGGCAGCTTGTTGGAGTGTGGAAGTTGTGAAAGGGTTACCAGGATTCTTGCTAACATTTTTCTGTTCAATTTTAATTATATTGCAAGTTGCTCCTTTTAGTTCATTTTTTAATTCTTCAGCTTTTTCGGCAGAGATATCCAGCTTATCAAAAGTCTTTCCGTTTAGTCTAAATAAATCAGCCTGGAAATTTGTATTGTTGTGCTCAGAGTTTAGTTTTATTGCTACTGTCCAGTATTCTTTAGCGTCAAAAGCAAGTATTTCTCTTTCTCTTTCTACAATTAATCTAATGGCGACGCTTTGTACTCTTCCAGCAGATAAACCTTTAGCTACCTTCTTCCACAAGAAGGGGGATAGCTCATAACCAACCAGACGATCTAAGATTCTTCTAGCTTGCTGAGCATCAACTAGCGACTGTTTAATAAAGCGAGGATGTTCTAAGGCTTCTAAAATTGCTGGCTTGGTGATTTCATGAAAAACAATGCGCTGAGTTTTTTCTGGTTTTAGTTTTAGTACTTGCGCTAGGTGCCAAGCAATGGCTTCTCCTTCACGGTCTTCGTCGGAGGCGAGAATAACTTCGTCTGCTTTAGTCGCTGCCGCCTTTAAAGTGCTAACAGTTTTTTTAGCCTTAGTTGGAGTAACGTATTTTGGTTCAAAATTATTTTCAATATCGATACCCATTTCCTTGGCGGGTAAATCCCTGACATGTCCAAAAGAGGACTCAATTTGGTAGTCCTTATTTAAGAATTTGCTGATTGTTTTGGCTTTTGTTGGCGACTCGACGATTATCAGTTTCATATCTTTGTATTTTTATTACCTAATATTCGGTCGTTTTAGAGTTTATTGAATAACGACCTTGACGTTGAGTGATGTATTTTTTCATTTCCAATATACTTAGTGTACTATTTGTGCTCACGGTGTCAAGTTTAAGCAGCGCTGATATTTGATCGGCGCTTAATTCTGAAAATGAGGAGCGTTGTTTTTTTAACAGTTTAATAATGCTTAAGGCAACTGGTTCAAGATTAAGATAATTTTCTGCCTGGATATTTGTTTCCATGGAGTTAACGCCTAAAATCTCACTAGCTTGATTACATAAAATTGCGCCATTTTGAATTAACTGATGACAACCGGCTGCTTGTTGGTTGAAAATATTTCCTGGCACAGCATATAGTTTTCGTTTTAATTTTTGAGTATGGCGAGCAGTTATCATTGAGCCAGATTTTAGATTAGCTTCAACGAGAAGGGTGCTTGGTGAAATAGCGGCTAATAGGCGATTACGCAAAATAAAATTTGCCTTTATCGGCGGTGCATTTAAGTAGTACTCGGATAAAATTAAACCACCTTGTTTAATAATATCTTGAGCTAGATTCTTATTTTCACGTGGGTAAATATTGTTAAGACCGGAGCCGATGATGGCAGTGGTATGCCCTCCGTATTTTAAGCTTAGGCGATGTGCGAGTGAGTCTAGGCCGAGAGCAAGCCCGCTGACCGTACTATATCCAGCTTTAATTAAAGGTATAGCAATCATCTTTAAAGCTTCTTCACCATAAGGACTAGGTTGACGTGAACCGATGATGGTAATTTGTTTTTTAGATTTTGGCCAAGTGCCTTGAGCGTAGAGCAATAAGGGTGGAGATTCTAAATCCATTAGAGCTATTGGGTAGTTGGGATGTTGTTGATCGATTAAAGTTATCTGATTATTTTCTAAGGATGTTTCTAGGAGGGAAAAATTAAATGTTTCTCTCTTTTTCTGCCACAGTTGTTGTGTTTTAGGAGGTATTTTAAGTTGTTGCCATATATTAGTATTAGATTCCCAAATATTTTGCCAAGTTTTAAGCACTTGCTTTAATTTTTGCAAACGTTTCGGCCCTAAGCCGGTAATTGAGCTAAGCGCCGCTAAATATAAGTTTTCGCTTGTATTTTTTTCTAAACTTGACATAAATGGCTATATTGTATAAGCTTGAAAGTTAAAAAATCCCCTTGGCTGCTTGTACAAATGTTTAGTGTTTTTTTGCTTTCCTCCTAGCAGATTGACGCTTCTAAACTTTTTGTATGAGCAGTTAAGGGGATTTTATTGTATATGGTTGCTTATAATAAGGCTTTAAAATCGGGTGAGGCTTGCTCAATTGTTGTCTTTAAAGTTTTTAGTTCTTGATCGCTAAATCTTTGTAAGACAAATTTATCGGCTGGCAAAGGATTTCGTAATAATTCGGTTTTAATACCAAGGCGAAGACGGGTAAATTTTTGTGTTTTAACATGGCTTATAATTGATTGAATACCTTTATGTCCGCCACTACTTGAGTCCTGACTGATTTTCCAGGTCCCTAAGTCCAAATCTAAATCATCTTGAATAACATAAAGACAGTCCTGCAAGTTCTGTTCTTTTTTTACGCCCTTTAAAAAGTGCTTTTCAATTAATCTGTAAAAATTAAGAGCTTTGTATACACTTTCGCCGGAGTGATTCATAAAACTAAGGGGCTTTATATATAAGTATCCCGGAGTCTCCTTAATTAGAGAATTAAATCTTTTTTCTTCTTTCCAGTCCTCACTGCCCGCCAATAAATCTAAGGCGATCCAGCCAGCGTTGTGACGCGTAAGAGCGTATTTTGTGCCGGGATTACCCAGACCGATAATAATTTGCATAAATAATAGAATAGAAATTAATTATATTTATTATAGCGCATTCAGGCTGAAATGACGATAAAATAAAAATATCCGCTGTTTGCGGACATTTTAAAATGGTAATAAAATTTTTTTAAATAATTTAAACTTCTCTAACGCCGTGCTTCTTTTTATTCTTAATTACATGCATTCGTACGGGCGTGCCAATGTAGCTATATTGTTCACGTAAACGATTTTCAAGGAAGCGAACATAGGAAAAATGTAAGTCATCACGAGAGCCAATACGCACGGTAAATACCGGTGGGTTGGAGCGCTTTTGTGCGATTTCATAAATATGAGGAGCTTTTAAACCCTTGCCTTTAGCAGGTAAATGAATTTTTACTACCCTACTTAGAAATTTCTTTAATTGAGTTTCACTAATTTCAACTTTACGCGCTTCAGCTACTTCAAGGGCAATTTCAAGAATTTTGTCTACCTTTGAGCCTGTCTTAGCTGATACAAAGATAATCGGAGCCCAAGTAGCAAACGGAAGTTTATCTTGTACTACATCTTTCCAGTGCTTAGGGTTTTTATTTTCAATCTTGTCCCATTTATTAGCAATAATAATTAAACTTTTACCACGATTAACAATTTCTTCTACCATTTTAGCATCTTGATGAGTTAGAGTTTCCGCTAAATCAAGTACTAATAGAGCAATATCTGCTCTTTGTAAGCTTTGTAGAGATAAGGCAATACCTTCTTTTTCTAGACCCTTACCTTTATGTCCGTGACGAGAAATTCCGGCGGTATCAATTAAGTGAACAATTTTACCGTCCCGTTCCAGTTCGATGTCTTGGGATTCTCTGGTGGTGTGAGGCTGATCACTAACAATAACTCTTTGATAACCAAGTAGAGCATTAAGTAAAGAAGATTTACCTACATTTGGTTTACCAACTATAGCCATCTTGGCTACAATTTCTTTTTTGTCTTCAGCATTATCATCAACCACTGAGTCAATTTTTTGAAAAATAGTATCTAATAAATCACCGGTACCAGCACCAGTCTGAGCAGAGAGTGAACAAGGCTCGCCTAATCCTAGCTTATTAAAAATTGCGGCCTCACTCCGAAGTTTACCGCTGTCAATTTTATTAGCGACCATTAATATTTTATTTGCATAACGAGGCTGACGGCGTAACACTCTAGCCAGCTCTCTGTCTTCTGGCATTAAACCGGTTTTGCCATCAACAACAAATAACAAAAGTTGGGCTTGTTTTAAATAATTTAAAGCTTGTTGCTGCGCAAGCACGTCAATATCGCTACTTGTTTTTTTGCGCTCACTAATAATATTAGCGTCAATTAGCCCCGCCGTGTCTACTAGACGAAAAACTTTGCGATCCCAATATACTAAACCAATATTACAGTCCCTAGTCGTTCCCTCTATTTTTGAAACTAAGGCTTGTTTTTTTTCGGTTAGACGATTAAATAAAGTCGACTTACCGACATTGGTTCGTCCGCAAATAGCGACTATAGGTAGATTGTCTGTATCGTTTTTCATTTTTCTAAGATTATTTATTAGAACCGATGATTAAGATGAAGTCAGGATGTTCAGGACTATTTTTATAGGTCTCGAGCCAAGAAGGGGCATCGTAAACAAGCTTAGCATCAGCAGCTGCTTGTAGAATTTCTAAAGCCTTTAATTCTTTGCCGTAACCAAGATCATAGATAACGGATTCGGTATATTCTCTTGTAGGAGCATTAGCGGTTTCTATGATTTTGAATCCGTATTCTTGTAAATTGATAGCAGTGTTAGCAGCTAGGCCACTAACCCAAGTGCCATTTAAGACAGCCACTTTTATTTCTTTATCAATTTTTTCAATTTGAATAATTGATGTTTGAGTTTCTATTTTATTATTTGTTTGATTATTATTAGAGACGCTTTCATTATTTCCGAAAATATTTTTAAGCATTTCTTGGATTTTATTAAAATTTCCAGTTTGAGGGATTAGAATGTAAGCGCCATCTTCTCCGCGTCCGGCAATTAAGAAGCCACCAGGGCCATCACTTAAAACAGTGTTGGATATCTGTTCTCGCTGGACATCTTTATAATCGTTCCATAGTTTTAGCATGGCCCAAACGTCTAAGTTAGTTTTAATGTTACGATTAAGTTCAGCAATAATGCGACTTAACATGCCTGGTTTTAGAAGATTATTTTTTGATAGCAATTTATCTTTTGCAGCTTCTAAAATCAATTGTTGTCTTTTCGCGCGAGCAAAATCAGAACCTTCAACTCCATAAGCGTGGCGACTACGGGCATATTTTAAGGCTAGGGAGCCATTCATATGCTGCTGCCCAGCTTCAATGTGCAGATGTTCAAAACGAGCGAAATAATCAGGGTTTTCTTCTTCTCCTCTAATTGGATAACTATAATCATCTAAAGTATTTTCAACATCAACATCGACGCCTCCAAGTTCATCAATAATTTTAATAAAACCATCAAAATCTATACGTATATAATAATCAATTTTAAGATCAAGGACTGAACTGAGTGTTTCCGCCATAGTTGGTCCACCTTGCCCTTCTTCTTGTGCTTCGGCAGTAGCATGAATAGAATTAACCTTACGCCAAGAGCCGTTAGCAGTGGGCACAGTTAAGTCGCGAGGAATAGATGTCATAGCTACTTTTTTACTGGAGGGCTGTAGACTTATTAGCATAATAGTGTCAGCTAAATAGCCTCCTTCGTGATTTGATCCGCCCATGCCTAATAATAAAATATTAATTTTATCTCTATCTTCTCCTTGTAATTTATTATCAGAGTTTTGACCTAAATGGCTAACTAAATTAATAATTGGATTATTATTTAACCATTGGCTAGCACCTGAACTAGAAATCATGATTTTTCCAGAAAAAACAATAGCTAGAACTAACAAAGCGATAAAGTAATTTTTTGCTTTACGGTGTTTCTTGAGTTTATCTAAAATAACTTGGTTTTCTTCAAGTTGTGATTGCTTATAAATATTTGGATCACTTTCCTCTAATTTTTGCTTAAAATCAATCATAAATATTAAAAAATTCAATAACCTCATGGTCTTGAATCGGATATATTTTTCTTACTTTATTATAATGATTATTATCTGTTTTAGCAACTATTCAAAAAAAACCGTCAGATGACGATTTTTTTTGTTTTATCTTGGTAAAAATTATTAAGAGATCAGAGTCGGGCTGCTCTGATTCGCCGTCCGCCAACTGGCGAATTTCGATTCCGAACACAGACCGAGTAGTCGGTCTGTTCACCTCTCCTCGTTTCACTTGTCGGGGTGCCGGGAATCGAACCCGGGATACATGCACCCCATGCATGCGTACTACCTCTATACTACACCCCGTTATTTAGATAGCAATAGTGTATGAACATTCCATTAATTAGTCAAATAATTTTTAAATATGAAAAAAAATCATTAGTCATTACTGATTTATGTTAACTTGACAATATGTAATCAATTTAATAAGATAGATTAAGTTCATTTGAAATGGGGCGTTAGCTTAATTGGCAGAGCAGAGCCCTTTTAAGGCTTTGGTTAGAGGTTCGAGCCCTTTACGCCTCGCAAGCCGCGATATGTATAATCGCGGTTTTTTTATTTTTAGGAATTAATCTCTTATTTATATAAAAAATTTACTGTGTTAAAATATTAAAGATTTTATTCTTATATTAAATAATATATGTCACAAAAAAAGACTTGGGAACAAGAATATAATAAACCTCAGCTGATTCAAATTAGTCAAGAGCCACGTAATGATCTCAAAAGATACATCAAGTTTTTAAAGAAAAATGAACACGTGGTTTTTGATGGTTTAAAGATTTTAGATCTTGGCTCTGGTAACGGTAAGCATTCAAACTACTTGGCACAAATGGGAGATAATGAAGTGTTTGGTTTTGATATATCATTGACCGCAGTTAGACTTGCTCGAGAACAAGCTAAATCATTAGGAATAAGTGTTGATTATCGAGTTGCAGATATTGGGGCAAAATATCCTTTTGAAAATGATAATTTTGATTTAGTGATTGATATAATGTCTTCCAATTCTTTACATGAAAAGGAACGAGCTATTTATTTAAAAGAGGTTCAGCGCATTTTAAAAAATGGTGCTCATTTTTTTGTTAGAGCTCTGTGTAAGGATGGTGATGATAACGCCAAAGTCTTATTAAAACAACACCCAGGAAAAGAATATGATACATATATAAATAAAGACATGGGTTTAACGGAAAGAGTTTTTTCAAGAGAAGATTTTATTAATACTTATTCTAAATATTTTAAAATTCAGTTCTTAGAGAAAAAAACAAATTATGCTAAGTTTAAAAAGCAGTCGTATAAAAGAAATTATTGGCTAGCTTATCTGAAGAAAGTTATTTAGTTTTTCCTTTTGACTTTTGTTTAAATTTTTGCTACTATTGTCATTGATTCTTTGCCAATCTTAAAATTCATATTTATGTCCCGGTAAATATTGCCGGGGTTGGGCATAAATTTATGCGTATTCGCATAGGATGATAAGTGCGTTAGTGCTTGTCCGGCTAGCTCCGTAATCATAGCTTAGACCTTGTCATCATATATTATGATAGAGAGGTTGAAAGAGATTTGAAGGCGTAAGTCTTGAAATAAGAAAGGTGGTACCGCGGGAGATCCCGTCCTTTCTGCTAAATTTATATTTGGCAGAGAAGACGGGATTTTTTTATTGTTAAATTTATGAAAAATTTTATATTCTACAATCGATGTTCTGAATATTGGCGATTCTAATTATCGTTAGTATTTTTATTTTATTTATTTAATATTTATTTAATTTGTTTTTAAGCAAATTAATGTATATAAAAACATATGTCTAATTACAAAAATTTACCTGATAAAAATGGCTTTTATGGTAGCTATGGCGGTCGCCTTGTCCCTCCAGTTCTGGAGAAAGCTTTAAAAGAAGTGGAAGTTGCTTTTAATGAAATTAAAGAAGATACCTCTTTTCAGCAAGAGTACAAGAGACTTTTGCAAGATTTTGCGGGAAGGCCATCACCTCTATATTTAGCTAAAAATATCAGTTCAGATTTAGGTGGTGCGAAAATATATTTTAAGAGAGAAGACTTAAATCACACTGGCGCTCATAAAATTAATCATTGCTTGGGCGAGGCTTTGTTGGCTAAGCGTTTGGGCAAAAAAAAGATGATGGCAGAAACGGGGGCAGGACAACATGGAGTGGCCTTAGCAACTGCAGCTGCTGTTGTCGGACTCGAATGTGAAATTTATATGGGTGAAATTGATATTGCTAAACAAGCTGATAATGTAGCAAAAATGAAGCTTTTGGGAGCGAAGGTGGTAGCCGTTAAAGAAGGCGGACGTTCTTTAAAAGAAGCTGTTGATAGTGCCTTTGGTGTTTATATGCAGGAGTATGAAGATACTTTCTTTGCGATTGGTTCAGTTGTTGGCCCTCATCCCTATCCGGCCATGGTTGCTTATTTTCAAAGTATTATTGGTCGAGAAGTGCGTGAGCAGAGTCAGAAAAAGCTTGGACAATTGCCAAATTATTTAATTGCCTGTGTTGGTGGTGGTTCTAACGCTCTTGGTCTTTTTCATGACTTTTTGGATGAAGAAGATGTTAAATTGATTGGTGTTGAACCGAGTGGGAAAGGGCTTGATAGCGGCCAGCATGCCGCTACCTTGACATTGGGTAAGCCTGGGGCAATTCACGGTATGCAAACCTATGTCTTGCAGAATGAGGATGGTAGTCCTTCAGCGGTTCATTCCATCGCTTCTGGGCTTGATTATCCTGGTATTGGTCCCTTCCATGCTTACTTAAAAGATGAGAAAAGAGTGGAATATGTGAGCGCTAGTGATAAAGAGGCAATTAAGGCTTTTGCCTACACCAGTAAGCGCGAAGGCATTATTCCTGCCCTTGAAAGCTCGCATGCTTTAGCCTATGCCTATCGCCTTGCTTCTACTTTAAGCCCTGAAGATGTGATTGTAGTTAATCTATCTGGCCGTGGTGATAAGGATATTGATTATGCCGTTCAAGAATTTCCAGAAATTGCTTTTGAAGGCGGATTAAAGTAAAATATTAGGGAAGTATTATCTTATTACAAAATCTATGAAAAAAGAGACTAAAATATTTTCCGGCATTAAACCTAGTGGCGATTTAACTATTGGCAACTACATTGGCGCTATTAGTCAGTGGGTAGATATACAAAAAGATAACGAATGCGTTTTTTCTATTGTTGACTATCATGCTATTACGGTAAAACAAAGCCCAGCTGATTTGCGTCGGCGCATTCTTGATATTACTAAAACTTATTTGGCCGCCGGCATTGACCCAAAAAAATCAATTATCTTTCAGCAGTCGCAAATTCCCGCTCATACAGAGTTAGCCTGGATACTTAATTGCACAGGCACTAATATGGCTGATTTAAAGAAAATGACACAGTATAAAGATAAAGCTGGTGATAAACAGGACGGTGTCTCCGTCGGTCTCTTCGATTATCCAGTATTAATGGCCGCTGATATTCTGCTTTATGATGCTCAAATTGTGCCAGTTGGCGAAGATCAAAAACAACACGTGGAACTAACTCGCGATATTGCTAAACGCTTTAATAATGAATATGGTGCAATCTTTACTATACCAGAAGCTAGGGTTCATAAAGAGGGGGCAAGAGTAATGAGTTTAAGTGATCCAACTAAGAAAATGGCTAAGAGTGATGAGAGTAAGTTTGGGTACATTGCTTTACTTGATAGTCCGGAAGTGGCTAGGAAAAAAATTATGAAAGCGGTTACTGATTCTGGAGATGATATTGATTATGATCCGATTAATCGACCTGCTTTGGCTAATTTATTGACCATCTATGCTCGTTTAGGTAATCGCGAAATTCATCGTTTAGTGAAAGATAATAAGGGAAAAGGCTATGGCGAGTTTAAGAAGGCTTTAGCCGATGTGGTGGTTAATTTCTTGGAGAATTTCCAAGAAAAATTTAATAGCATTAGTGATGAAGAGGCGGAAAAAGTTTTGGAGGATGGCAAAAATAGAGCTCTAGCTATTGCCGAAGAGAAGATGAAAAAGATACGACAGGCAATTGGTGTGAGATAATATTTCTTGAGTAAAAACAATTTTTGGATATGAAAAAAGAGGACTTTAATAAAAGAGCCCTCTTTTTTATATTCTGTCTTTTTTGCACAAAAAAAACCGCCTAAAAAGGCGATTTTTTTGAACTGTTTTGCTTGACGAAATTTTGAGTCTAATCGGCACCGATTCGAATAATATTTTTGTGTTATCTTGCGATAACACTCACTACACTAAGTGTAGTGTCGACTATTATCTTTCTTCATCAATGATGAAGGAGATAAATACTCCCTAGAAAGGAGGTGATCCATCCACAGCTTCCGCTACGGATGCCTTGTTACGACTTCGTCCCTGTCATCGGTCTTACCTTCGTC
>JAFGTW010000007.1 GCA_016938835.1 Patescibacteria group bacterium | reverse complement strand
GTTGGCAGGGCTGGTGAGACAGAATAAGTTATACCTAAACCTGTCACTGTTGGAGTGAGCGAAGTAATAGCGCTATCTTTGGTATAAACATTAGGAGAGGCATAGGATAGATTTGAAGGAGCCTCTAAAATATTTTCTTTTATTTCCATGGCATTTAACATACCATATCCCCAAGCAGTATTTTGCGAGACCACTGACACTTCAATTTCTCCGTTTACTGGTAAAACATCCAAAAATTCTACAGTCTCTGAAATATTACCAACAACCATTAAAGATTGAATAGATTGTCCAGTAACCGAATAATCGGTATAATTTCTGGTTGGATAAGAAGTGCTTAAACTAGCAGATGTATAACCAAATAATTTAATATTATATGTTTTGACATCTTCTAGACCATAAATTTTTATTTTTGCTGGAGTCTCAGCAGCACTATATACACTAGGGCTATTAATTAATACAGAATCTGGATATATACCAGAATTATCTCCGGTAGCAACAGATTGTAAACCGCCATCAAATATTGCAGTATTGGACAATGAAAGTGTAGAAGTTTGACTATCCGAATCTTTTAAATTTATCAAATCCCCACACACTAATGCACCTTTACCTACATAAAAATTATTCCAATTATATACTGAGGGGCTAAAAGTGGCCGTATTAGTTGAATAACAATTATCAGGATTGGTTACTCCACCTCTTACCTTAATATACCAAGTACGCAGAGGTACTTCTATGGCATCTAATCTAGTAATGTAGTCTGTTTTTATAGAAACTGGATCAGTGGTTAGCAAGTCAACATAAATTCTAGCTGTATCAATATCTGATTGTCTTTTGCTAGACTCGGCAGCAGTAACTAACGATTCAACACGAGTAATATCATTACCTACATAAGAATTTAAACCCCAATCAACATTAATTAAACCGGTGGTTAAATTATGAGTATGATAACTAAAATCTGAACCATAATTTATACTACTAATAATAGCGTCAGAATTTACCAGCAACGATAGAGCATAAAATTTTAAATCATTCGGTACATTGCTTGTATCAATTTCTATCGTTAAAACATTATCTACTAAATTTTGACTTAGGCTCATGTTTTGCTTAACCATCATATAATCATAAATTTCTTCCGGACCAGCTACCCAAGCATTATCTGATCCAAAGCGACCATAATTATTCTCTATATGATCCATTAAGCTTTTCCAGCTATTAAAAGTAATACCGCCATTCCAATCGCCAGAAAAAGAACTAGTAGTTATTTGATGCGTAAAAGATTGCCCCCAATATTTATCAGCACCAGCGCTATTAGCCGCTAATTGATCAACACGATCAAATAAGCCACCTGGGTATTCACCTCCAATTAAATATCTGGTTTCATAATCAAACCAACGTTGCATAATATGTCGATTAGGACTAATAGCACTACTTACATTAGTGGATAAAGGAGCAATACTTGTAGACCCATCAAAAAAATAATCTTCTCTCTGCGCATAAACACTGGTGAAGCCACCATCAAAAGCGGGTTGTATATAATTAGCATCTCCATTTGGTAATATAACTTGAGTGGTTTGCAGTGGCGCTATTATATCACCATTATTATTTTTTAAAGAAATATGATTAGCCATTTCTACGTTCAACTGCGATAATTCATAATCATAATCCAAAGCTCCCGTAACATGCCCCCCTGGATCACCGACATAGTAAACATAATCAGGATTATCAGCTGGCACTGAAGCAGATGTATATCCATGATTAAATATATTCCAACCATTATCAACTGTTTCTTGCAATTGATTCCAAGTAATATAACTTGGGGTATTTATATGAATATCTGAATAATTAGAATTTCTGGCATAAAAAGCATAACCTCCACGAAAAGGTACATTATTACCTGCGCCATCAGTAAAATATAAACCGCCAAAATATTGACCCAAATAATCAGAATAACCGCCATTCATATATTTAAAAGCAACATCATAACCAGCAATTAATCCATCATCAAAAACATAACTAAAAGCAAAGTCTTTGTTATATTTTAATGGCGCCACGGTCACATTAGCTGACGTTGGCGCAGTATTAAAAGTAATAGTAATTATCTTATTTGTATCCGCCTTAACTCTATCTAAAGCAAATAAAATATTAGAGAATACTAATGTTATCAACATAAACAAAAAAAGTATTCCCTTAAATTTCGCAATACGCATAAAAACAAAATATTTAGATTTCTATATTAATATTATACATAATTTTATTAATAAGCTAAAGACCTAGCGCATAAAATATTTATTAATGTCCTAAATTAGCAAAAAAAGCATCTATTAGATACTCTTTTTGCTATATATAACAAGAAATAAAAATAAATTTATTTAATATTTAATTCCTTTTCTATATCTTCTTTACTGACTTTTTTAGTGCAGAAGAACCAGTCATGACAATGCATATCCTCTTTATTATCCATTCTATCCTTAGCGACACCACAGGAGCCAGCTGGCGAGACAATCACATCTTCTCCTGGGCGCCAATCAGCTGGAGTGGCAACTGATAGTTTATCAGCTGTCTGCATAGCAATTAAAGCACGATATAATTCATCAAAATTACGTCCCAAACTTAATGGATAATAAATAATTGCTCTAATTACTCCCTTAGGATCAATAAAGAAAACAGCGCGAACCGCCTTAGTATTACTTTCACCTGGCTGAATCATGCCGTATTGCTTAGCTATATCCATGCTAATATCCTCTATCAAAGGAAATTTTACTTCAACATTCTTCATCTCTTTATATTCAATTTTTTCTTTAATTGTTCTTAACCAGGCGATGTGACTATATAAGCCATCAATTGATAATCCAACGAGCTTACACCCAGCTTTATTGAATTTTTCTTCCTGACTAGCAAAAGTCATAAATTCAGAAGTACAGACTGGTGTAAAATCCGCCGGATGACTAAATAAAATAGCCCAACTCCCTTTATAATCTTCAGGAAAATTAATTTCTCCCTGAGTAGTCACGGCCTTAAAACTTGGCGCTTTATCACCAATTCTAGGCATTGGAATAATATTTTCTTGTGCTTCGTTATTCATTGTGTCCATAAATTTATAATTAATTTAATTATTAAAAAATTTTATAAAATTAAAAATAGGCCCATTATAACCATAATTATACCCGCAATTAAATGTAAGATTTTTAAATTTTTATTTCTTGTTGTCTCTGCTTTCTCAATATTCATGCCAAAATACATGCCAATACTAATAATAATCATTGGTAAAACGAATATTAAATTATACAAAAGTAGTAACCAAATAGCTCCAATTAAGGTCTCTCCGTGTCCTAACATGCCCAAAATAACGATATATGGACCACTCGTACAAGGCAATAAAAATAAACTCACTATAAATCCAATTAAAAAGGCACTAAGTGGCCCTGTCATAGATTTTACTAAAGATTTTAATTTTGGTCGCCAGCTTAAAGGAACTTCCATTAATATTATTTTCCCATACCAAAAGTAATCCTTAATATTAAATAAGCCAATGATAATAGCAATTCCACCAATTACTTTCATAAATATAACTGGAGTCCCGAGACTGGAAATAACTGAATACAGACCTATGCCCATCAAAAAATAAGAAATAAAAATAGACGCTGAGTAAGCTAGTCCAGAAAATAATGCTCTTTTTCTGTTTCCTGATGATAAAATAGTAGCAATAAGTATTAACAAAACAGCAAATTCACAAGGATTAATAGAGTCAACTAAAGCTGCACCAATTAAAATTGGTAAAGTTAAAGATTCAGTTGAATATGCCCTCTTATTGTAAATTTCATTATTAAAAAAGGAAACCTCTTGCATCTCTTGTCTAGCTTTTAAATAAGTAATTATGTCTTTATCACCTACAAAACATTCATCATCGGCATACAAAAAAGGCACGCCTCTATTCATTAAATCAATGCCATGAGTAGCACATACCTGATTAAACTCCTCAGCATTCAATGAATTTTGATATATTTCTTTTTGTTCAATGGAAAAATTAAAATTATTATTTGCAATAAATTGCTCTACCACGGCACAATGAGGACAACCATTACCATAATATAAAACTGCCCTATTTTCCTGAGCAGAAACATTACTCACGAACAAAAATACAAACAATATGCCGACAATAAAAAATAATGTTTTTTTCATATAAATTACTTAATGATTTTAATCGCTTTTCCAGCTATCAAGGCTTCAGCAATCTTTTCATAAGCGACATATAATATTCTCTGATAAGTACTAGGAGAAGTATTCATCTTATGAGCCGCTTGTTTTTGATCTAAATCATTTATATGGCGTAGTTTATAGGCCTCAACCTCTTCTCTGGTCAATTCAACTACCTCCAGGTTACGCATCGGTACTCCTTGTGGCTTGAAATAAGTTATTTCTGGGTCAAACTCTATATTACGAATAAGTCTTGGTCTAGGCATATATATTAAAATTATAGCGTATTTAGCATAAATTTTCTACAAAAATATTATATTATTGATCTCTATTTTTTAAAAAACATTAATTGCAATTTAACTTTACCCTTTTAAAACAATTCATATAATACAAAGCAACAATTTGAATTAAAAAGGAAAATAAAATTATTAGTAAACTATATTCACTAAGAAACGAAAACATAAAACCAGGGAATAGAATAGCCACGATACCGCCCGCTATTGAGGCCCCACAAATTGGAGCACCGACGCTACATGTACTCATAGCAGCCAAACCAATAACTAAAAAAATCATTCCTAATAAAGAAGTTTTTTGTTTTTTAGCTAACACCACCCTCTCTTTTATATTCCTGATAAAGCAAGTTATTAATAAGGAAGAAACTATAATAAAAAGAACCCCAATAATATTATAATAACCGTAAAAAAATTTTTTCGGTATAATAACACTAATAAAAATTAATGATAATAAAAATGTAAACCAACAATATTTACTTTGAAAAACTTTGTATAAAAATGATTCTTTTATAAATGTAAGCATATAATATAAAATTTGTAATTATTATTCTTCTAATAATTCAATAATTAACCTAGCCCTCTTCGTCATACCAACTCGAGGCACAAAAGACGCTATTAAATCACCAAATTTTTTTTCCTCATCTTCAAAACCTACATGAGTATAACTTTCATCACCAAATTTTTCTATCCTATTAAATAATTTTCCCTCTATAATTTTTCTCATAAGCAAGCAACCCCGGCCCCTTAAAGGGGCCGGAAATTATATCTTATAGCTAATTTTCAAGTTTTAATCTTGATTTTGACCAAGTCCACGACCTTGACCACGACCTTGACCACGACCTTGACCACGACCTTGACCACGACCTTGACCAGCTGGTGCACCGCATTTACCCATTCCTCTACCTGTTTTTGGTCCTTGACCCTTAGGGCCTGTTCCGTTCATATTTGGCATATTTTTATATTATATAATAATTAACATATTGGCAATCAGACCTTTACTTATTACCTATTATGAGTATATACCCAAAATAATAATAAGTCAAATATAAAATAATCCTTATAAAAACAGACCTCTAAGATCTGTTTTTATTCAATAAAACATTATTAAAACGTAGTATTAGAAACCTTGTTCTTGTCCTGATCCCAAAATAACATCAACTTCTGCTTGAGATAAATATTGAGCAGAATAGCGTACTCCCTGCCTATCTAATTGTCTAGAAAAAGATCTTAAATGATTACGTGAGCCTCTATTTAAATTATTATAAATTTCTAAAATATCAGCATTATTAACTATTTGTGATAATTCATTTAAATCTTTTATATCTAAGTCCTCAATGGTAGCGCCAACAATTAGAGCTGAAGCTAAAGACTCCTCACCTTGAGCTACAAGACTGTTATACAATTCTGTAAAAGTAGGATTAGTAAAAACGCCTACCGCATCGTCTTTAACTGGATCTTCTATGTCATATCTTTCCAATAAGTATCTGACTGAGTCGGTGTGAGTGGATTCACTTTGAGCAATATTACGAAAAATATTAAGTCCCCATTTTTCATACAAAGTGGTATATACATCATGAGCTAATTTTTCTTCCTCCCTCATCATAATTAAACTGTCTCTCTCCTCTGTACTTAAATTCTCAATAGGTAAGTCAGCTATTTGATTATGAGGAATAATATAATCGCTTACATCCACAATATCACTACCGTCAGTATTCATAATAGCTATCTCGCCATTGCTAGCTATTTCCATATTATCATTCAATTCATTTCCTTTTTTTAATACTAATACTATTGACGCAAGCAATAACATCATGATTAATATCACGATAATTAATAGTTTGTCTTTTTTCATAATTTTATATTTATTAAATTAATTAATATTATTTATCATCATACCTTTCCCTGTATTTTGTCTGTAAACTCGATTCATATATCCTTTTTTATAAAAAACATCATTTATCCCTATTAAATCCACTAAATAGCCTGCCATAATAATAGCTAAGACAAAACCAACTATAAAAATTTTAAAATTTATCTTATAAGAAAAATCATATTTGCGAATCAACCACAACCCCATGATTAAACCTAAAGCTGCCGATATAAGTGCCCACCAAGGAAAAGAGCTAATAATTTGCTCCCAACGATATTGCCCCATCGGACCATGTGATCGTAAGGAAAATCTTATAATACCAACCAAAAAGACGGAACTCAAGGAAGATAATATTAGACTACTAAAAACAAGAATAGCGCCAATAATAAAATATATTTTGGGACGCATTTTAATTTTATCCTGATGTATTTCTTTCATTACACTGGCAGTAATATCTTTTAAATCTTTTGACATACTTTTTTTAATATTATTTTCGCTCGACTAATACGAGTAGCTACCGTGCCCATAGGCAATCTTAAAATATCACTGATTTCTTCATATGACTTTTCATCCACATAAAATAGACGAAGTGGTTCAGCATAAATAAGATTAATTTGAGCGAAACACTTTTCTACCTTCTCTATAATCTCCCTTTTTTCGAAATTAAGCTCAACATCCTCTTCACTTTTAAAATCCATGTCTTCTAAAATTGGCGTTTCTTTACGTATTTTCTTAGCAATATTTATTGCTTCATTATGAACAATACGATAAATCCAACTAGAAAACTTCTTTTTTGTATTAAAACCTCGTAAATTTATAAATGCCTTGATAAAAGATTCCTGGACAATATCAGCGGCATTATTATCATCTTGAATTAAATTTTTGGCATAACGTAAAAGTTTTTCTTGGTAACGATCCACTATAATAACATAAAGTTCTTGGTCTTCAGACCTGACTTTTTCAATAATTTCCTCATCAGACATGGCATTATCTACTATCATAGTATAATTATAGCAAATAAAGCTAAACTATACACTAAAAGCCAAATAATGGCTTTTAGTGTATAGTAATAAACTTTATATATTTTTAACGATTTACACCTCTGACACCACTCGTTCTGTTAGTGTTACCACTACCATTGCGTAATCCGTGTTTAGCACCAGATCCATTATTTAAACCTAAACCAAGTTCTTGACGAATTGCCTGTGCTTCTGCTGTCTTGCCCTCTAAATTTAATTGATGAGCTTCAGCAAATTTAGCAAAGTTATCTTGATTGATTACTTGAGACACACGGCCATTACCGTTCATTAAATTCTTCCAAGCTTCATAATCTGCGTTAGTAAAAGCTTCAGTCATCGCTGTATGACGTTCAGCAGTATAATTTGGTCCCTGTACGCTTGGATCGCCTTGATATGCCAAGACGGAATTAGCTGATAGAGCAATAATCCCCATGATAGCTAAGGCACCTACACTTAATGTTAATTTATTCATATATTTTTATTAATTAATTTTTTATTTATTTAACCCGACCTTTACCTCTAATACAAAGTTAATCCGACTTTTCTTTCATCTAATATTTCTGTATATAAAAAGTGCCTTAATTATTCAATTAAGGCACTAAATAAAAACTAATTATGAAATATACTATTCAGTTACAAAACAATTTTCAAAATCAGCATTAGAAATACCTAAACCAAGATTACGCATTATGTTGAAAGCATCAGCTGGTCTATTTAAATAGATCATCTCTAGAGTATCAGGATTAACATAATATGCTTGTCCTTTATCCTCTACTTTTAGTAAGATTTTGCCAGCTAAATTTTCTGGAGCGACTCCTTGCCAAGCATCAAAATTAGCATTAGATACTCCTAAACCTTCTTCACGCATTACCGCAAAAGCATCGGCTGGTCTACCCAATGATCGCATCATACCATTGCTTGGATTTACATAATAAGCACGACCACTATCTTCTGGTTTAATTAGAATCTTCCCTTTTACTCTTTGATACATAGCTTCATTTTGAAACTGTGCCTCTCCTTGACGTAAAGCTTGACCATTTCTACTACCATCACCAACCATGCTAGTTACTTGAGCTTTAACTTGTATACCAGTCCCATCTTGAGGAGCGACATAATCATCGTCATCTTTATTAGGAATACCATCGCCATCAGCATCTTGCATGTTTACATACTCTTTCACATAATCATCATCATCTATATTAAGTACTCCATCAAAATCAAAGTCTTCTTGACCGTCTGGGATGCCATTATCATTAGTATCGGTCATATTTACAGTGGCCTGAACTCTATAACCATTAGCATTAACATTGCCTGCGGCTTGATTCACCATAGCGGAAGCAAAGTGGGCTGAGAGACCAGCAATTCCCACCACTAAAGCTAAAGAGCCTAAAATTAGTGTTATTTTTTTCATATATTTTTATTAATTAATTTTTTATTTATTTAACCCGACCTTTACCTATAATACAAATTATATAATATTTTTCTTTCATGCGCTACATTATTATCCTTTTTTGATTTTTATCAACAATATTATAATATATATCTTCCCAGCTATTAATTATTTGCTCTAAATTAAATTTATTAATAATAACACCCCGACAATCTTTTTACTTAATCTAGTTAATCTTTTTAACAGCTTTTCCATTTGCTCAATATCTTGCACAATAAAACCAGTTTTATTTTTATTGATTACCTCAAAGATTAAAGCATAAGGATAAATAATCACTGGAGTACCACAAATTTGAGCTTCAATAATAATATTATCAAAACCTTCCAACCTTAACCAAAGATATTCTCAAAATAAAAATTCTAATAATATTTTATTTTTAATAAAATACTTAAAAATACCTAATTATTTACAATACAATAAATCAAAACAAATTAAAAAAACCCTGAAACTTTATTAGTTTCAAGGCTATTTTTAAAATACTTAAACATATTTTCCTTCCTTAAAAAATGTATTGTAAAAGAGCTGCATATCTTCCGAGGTAAGAGGTTTTAAAAATGTTAATCTGGAATCATTATTTACAGCTATCATTTCTGAAAATAAATTTTTTACAGTAAATGCTCTTTCCATGACATTTGCTTTAGAGGAATCTCTCTTGTAAAACCTGATTAGTTCTCTGCAAATTTTTTTCATAGAATCACCGCCTACTAGTTGATTAAATGTTTCCCGCATTATACCGTCACCAGAATCCTCAAGTAACATAAAAACTGTATTTTTAGTATCTGCCACACGCCCAATAAATAAATTTTTTGCCATTTTTTCTATTTTTTTAAGGTTCTATAATAACAATTTAGATCATCAAAAAAGAATACTATAAGTATTCTTTTTTGTCAACTGAGCTCGGGGACATGGATTTCCGCCTCAGCGAATTCGCCGTCGCTCATTCGCTTCGTTGTCGCGGTCAGAGTTAAAGCTCCCCCGGAGCTTTAACTACGCT
>JAFGTW010000006.1 GCA_016938835.1 Patescibacteria group bacterium | reverse complement strand
ATTTTCTAAAAATAAAAAGATAGATGAATATCTATCTTTTTATTCTAAGTCATTTTACGTTGAAACACAAAGTGACTAGATATTTTGAAGCTAAAATCAAGATATACTATCCTAATAATTGCTAAATTTTCTTATTTCTTCGTCTTAGTTGCTTTTGTCTTAACTGCTTTAGCTTTAGCAGCAGGTTTAGCTTTCTTGACTGTCTTTGCGACAACAGCTTTAGAAGCCACCACAGTCTTCTTTTCTTTTTTAACAGCAACTTTCTTTTCAACTTTTGGCTCTGTCACTTCCTTAACAACAGTCTTAACTTCAGCCTTTTCCATTTTTACTGGCTGAGCCTTAGAACTTAATAAAGCGATAATCTTGTCCAACTTAGCGTTAAGTGAATTTAATTGATCATTTGACATGGCGCCGCTGACCTTAGACCCCTTAGGAGCTGAATCGCTACCGCGGAAACAGTCTGAACAAAAAATAGGCTTACCAGCGGTTGGTCGAAATGGAACTTCGCATTCCTGATGACATTCCTGACAGACAGCCTTAAACATTGTCTTAGGAGCAGAAAAATCACGGTCACGTCTGTTAGAAGGCGCAGAAAATTCACGATCATGACCAGAGAATGATCTTGGTTCTTCACCACGTTGCCGAGCAAAACAATTACTACATAATACTGGTTTAGTGCCACTTGGTTTAAATGGAACTTCACAGTCATTACCACAATCACTGCAAATAGCATGATGCATAGTGGGACGTTCTTTATCACGTCCGCCGCCAAAACCACCACGACTACTACCAAAACCACCACGACTAGCGCCACCGTTTCTAAAATTGTCTCTCCCGCCAAAGCCACCAGACTTTCGGGCTCCACCTTTAAAATCTTTCATAATAAAAAAAATTATTTTTTTATAAATTAATATTGCCCAGTAAAGCAGCTATCTCAGCTGAGCATAATTATCCTAGCACGTAAAGTAAAATAAGGGAAATGCTCTAAGCTTAGGGGTAAATTTAAAATTAAAGCAGGTAAAGAAAAGCTTTTAATTAAACAGAAATAAAAATAGACAAAAAATAGATTAAAACCACATTTTGAACAATTAATACAGGAATTCCCAATAAAAAATACCATTTTCTAGTTTTATGGCGAAAAACAAACATGCCCGCATAAACACCCAAAGCACCAAAAACAGCGGCCAAGAAAAACAACTTCCCTTCGGGAATTCGCTCCGTGCCCACTTGCCTAGATTTCATCTTATCATTCAGCATAATAATAAAAGCTAAAATGTTAATTATTAAATATGCAATTAATAATAATTGTGATAATGGCGTTAAATTTAAAGTAGATAACATAAAATATTTATTAAATAAAAGCACTTAATTGTCCTGGTTTTTGATATATCTGTGGTCTATTCTCAGCCGCTTCAATAGACATCGCTAATAATTCCCTGTCGTAAGCTGCCACTTGTGGATCTAATTTATAAGCCATTTCATTAATGCCTGATAAGTACAAACCGGACAAACTAGTTAAACGAGATAAAGCGACATAACCCATGCCGTAACCAAAAGATTTACTTAAATCAATTTCTGCTGCCTCAAGCGTCATGCCCTGACTTTTATGAACAGTAATGGCCCAAGCCAGCCGCAAAGGAATCTGATTTATTTTGGCTAAAATCTTATGTTCATCATCTATTGTCCAACTATCCGGCATAACTAATATTTCCTCTCCAGAAAATAAGCGAACCCAGGGAAATTTATCATCATCAAAGCCTACAACCGTGCCCATAGTACCATTAACATAAACAACTTTATCATCTTGAAACTTATTTTTTACAAACATCACTAAAGCTCCCTGTTTCAAAACTAAATTCTCAGGAGCAAGGCAATTTTTTTTCAAAGTCTCTACCAATTTTTTCTCACCCTCACCAGTCATGCGATAACTCATTGGCTCTGCCTTAATTTTATTAAGCTCTGCCTGATTAATAGAGTCAACGTCAGCATTATGAGTATAAAGACGAACCGGTTTAATTCCATTTTCCGGTTTAGCGTTTAAACGAGACTCCAGTAAAGCGACCGTTTCTGCTTCTATTTTATTTTGACGCAAGCGAGTAAGAATACTAGTCATCTTTTTATCATTTTGACGATGCTGTTCATCAAGATAACAAATACGCACATCCATTTGTGGCCAAACGTTTGCCTTATACACAAACTCAGCTTCATCCTGATTACGACTAATAGGTGGTAATTGAAAAAAATCACCGGACATCACTATCTGCATGCCACCAAAAGGCAAAGAATTTTTCTTAAACAACTGACAAACGTCATCAATCATATCTAGACGATGAGCATGCAACATGGAAATTTCATCAATAATTAAAACTTCGGTTTTTTCAAATTGTTTCTTTAAATAAGACTTCTTGCTCAAAGCTTGTAATTCACGCGCATTCAAGCGATCTTTAATACCAATGCCAGCCCACGAATGAATAGTGCGCCCGCCGATATGCGTAGCCGCAATACCAGTAGAGGCAGTGATAGCGACACCAATTCCCTCTTTTTTTAAATAAGCGATATATTTATTTAATAAAAAAGTCTTGCCACTCCCTGCCGGGCCGGTTAAAAGGACATTATGTCCTGATTCTAAAATATGTAACGCTTCTTTTTGAGTCATAGCCTAATTATAGTATGAAAGGCTATCAATAGACAAATACGCCCAAATACAAAAAGCGGGGATAATCCCGCTTTTTTTAAACAAAATTTTAAATGTTTAGCGTAAAGTATAGCCACCATCAACAATTAAAGTTTGACCAGTAATATAATCGGCCTGATCAGAAACAAGGAAGGCAACGGCATTAGCAATGTCTTCTGGTAAGCCCATGCGACCCCAAGGAATCATCGCTTCGGTTTGTTTCTTTAATTCTGGCGTCATGCCCGTGCTTGCACCTGGCGTTTCAATTGCACCCGGGGCAACACTATTTACATTAATTTTTTTATCAGCCAACTCTAAAGCTAAGGCCCTAGTCATAGCAACGATTCCACCCTTACTGGCACAATAATGAGTTAAGCCAGAAAAACCAACATAAGCAGCAATAGAAGAAATACTCACAATTTTACCACCAGTCTTCATTTGTTTGGCAACTGCCTGAGAACATAAGAAAGTTCCCTTTAAATTTACATCCATTACCTTATCCCAATCAGCTTCAGTCATATCCAAAAAGGGCTTAAAAGGAAAGATGCCGGCGTTATTAACCAGAATATCAAT
>JAFGTW010000055.1 GCA_016938835.1 Patescibacteria group bacterium | reverse complement strand
GTTACCAAACATAGAGGTACTGCAAAATTAACCATTGAATAATGACAAAGATTATCTGTTTCGCATTTGGAATATTTGTTGCGACTACAAGTTTTTCCCAAGTTGCAATGTTTAAGGATAAAGATGGTTTTACAAATGTTAGAAGAGGGTCAAGTATAGATTTCAGTTTTAATTATCAGCTAAACTCTTTTTCATTTGAGAACAAGATTATCGATAATATAATTAACTAAATAGACACTGATTTTATACTATGAAAATTTTAAAAGTTTTATCTATAGTTCTCCTTTTATGGTCACCAATATTTATATATGGACAGATTGATTATTTTCCTGGGTACGTAGTTATGGAAAGTGGAGATACTATTCACGGTGAAATAAGAGATATAAATGAGTATAGTAATTGTAAAACTATTAAATTTCGTGATAGTCTAGAACATAGGATAAAGTTTAAGAAAAGGAAAGTTAAACTATATTATTGTGGTTATGACACCTATGTGAAAATGAAATATACCAGATTAGTATTACCTAGGAAAGCGTATATGAAAATATTACAGGATGGTGAGGCTATACTATATGTTCATCACTTTAAACGACAATATTTTGGCCCAAGTTATTTGGATAGTGCAACTAGAAGTATTGGATATAAAGATTTAAGCTACTACATTGAAATTGATGATAAAATAAAGAAAATCAGTCCTGCATTTTTTAGAATGAACATGATGAAGCTATTAAATGATGATGAAGAAATTTTGAGAAGACTAAAAGAAAGAGAGTATAATTACGATGATATAGAGGATGCTATTTATGTTTACAATCAAAGAAAATCAGGGCGATGGTAAGATTTAAAAACAAAAAAGAAATATACTAATTTAACGTTTGGTAACAGCGTGTAAAAGTAATTTACTATGAAGCACTTGGATACGTTATCGCCCCTCACCCATTGCTGGATAGCAAAGCGTGAGTTTTGCAGCAGTCAAAGAGCTTTCGCTTTAGCTCAAGCACTTTTCCAGGCGCTTTGTTTAACGATAAAAGGAATGCATTTACCGTAAACTACTCTTACACGCGTACCG
>JAFGTW010000005.1 GCA_016938835.1 Patescibacteria group bacterium | reverse complement strand
TTTCATACCGCCACCGTTACCGCTAATTTTTGGAGACCGACACGATACGATAAACCAAATTTAAACTTTAAAGATTTAGACATAAAATGGAAGAAACAAAAAGATTTTACTCTCAAAGAGCAATAACGATTGCAACTTACTTTGGTGGACCACTTGCCGCAGGATATTTGGTAAAGAAAAATTATGAGACATTAGAACAGCCTGATAATGCAAGAAAATCACTAATAATTGGAATAGTTTCAACTATATTGATTTTTGCAGGCATATTTTCGATTCCAGAAGATATAATTGATAAAATACCAAATGCTCTGATACCATTAATTTATACAGGGATTATATACCTAATCGTTGAGAGAGTTCAAGGAGAAAATTTAAAAAACCATAAGGAATCTGGTGGAGAATTTTATTCTGGATGGAAAGCTGCGGGAGTAGGTGCAATTACGATGCTTATACTTGCTGCGGGAATTGCATTAACTGCTTTTATTGCTGGAGATTTATCTAATACTCAACCAAACTTTGATGCTGTAACCTATGACAAAGGGGTTGCGAAATTTGTAGATAATGAGAATAAATCTATAGCAGTTTTTAGTGTAATCGAAACTCAAACACCTGATTATTTGATTAAGGAATTTAGTAAAGGGATTGTAATGTGGAAAGAGAATAAAGAGATTGTAGAAGGATTAAATTCAATTGAAAATTTACCTAAAAAACTTAAAGACCAAAATACTTTACTATTGAAATATTGCGAATTTAGAATTCAACATAACGAGATAATTATAAAAGCCATATCTGAGGATACTGATAAATATGTATCTGATATTGAGAGAATTGGATTTGAGATAAATAAAATATTGGAAGAATTAAAATAAAAACTATCGGTAACACTTAGCCTCTAATAAAGCGTTGCTTGCATACGCTTTGTACTGGAGGGTATGTTGAACTAAACCTACCCTGCTCTTCCGGATCTGCCAATGTCGGCGGTTGGCTGGATCGGCAATCCGCATGAGCTGAATTGTTTTTTATCTTCCTGCTCGAGCCCTTTCAGGGCTTTGGTAAACGCGTAATGCTGTAATAACAGGGCGTTGCCCTACCTTAGTGCTGTTGCACCCTTGGTGCGGAGAAGCGGAGAAGCAGCAGGCCGGTCAGGCCAACGGCCTGCA
>JAFGTW010000004.1 GCA_016938835.1 Patescibacteria group bacterium | reverse complement strand
TATTTTTTACTTCTTGCTTGGTATTAAATTAAAAATATACTATAATAATATTACCTTAATGAATATTTTATGAATAAACTATTATCATTCGTTCTAATTTTTGCTTTTGGCTTCATTATTAATGTTAAAGTGATTAATGCCCAAACAATCGATCCTAATTTCAACCCAAACTTAATTATCACTGATGCAGAATTAATGGATTATGACAGCTTAAACGTCACCCAAATTCAGGCATTTCTACAAAAATATAACAGCTACTTAGCTAATTATAAAACACTTAATGCTCATGGCACGCTTAAAACTGCCGCTGAGATTATTTTTGACGCTGCCAACAATAATTATGATTGTAGCGGCGTAACTTTATCAGAAAATCCAGTAGAAGTAGAGAAAGAAATAAAATGTCGTCGTATAACCACCGTTAGCCCTAAGTTCCTCTTAGTTTTACTGCAGAAAGAAGCTAGCTTAATTGAAGACCAGTCTCCTAGTCAATCTCGACTAGACTGGGCTACCGGCTATGGCTGTCCTGATAATTGGGCTTGTAATCCCTATTATCAAGGCTTTGGAAAACAAGTCAATAGCGCTGCCTTACAATTTCTAGCTTACGTTAACGAGCAAGAACGTTATACTTATAAAGCTGGGCAAACCTACACATTTAGCAATCCCTACGGCACCATCTCAAATCAAAGCATGGTCGTAACGCCGACTAATAGAGCAACAGCCGCTCTATATAACTATACGCCACACGTATTTAACGGTAATTACAATGTATTCAAGCTTTACGACAAATATTTTCCCTCTCAGGAGCCACGCTACCCTGATGGCTCACTCCTACAAGCTGAAGGGCAAGTTGGTGTTTGGCTTATTCAAGATGGCTTTAAACGACCATTCTTAAGTAAAAGCGCTTTAATCTCTCGCTACAATCTAGATAAAATTATCGTTGTTAATGAAGCTGAATTAGACAGTTATGAGAAAGGGTCTCCTATCAGTTTGCCTAATTACTCCATAGTTAAGTCTTCCACTGACCAAAATATCTACTTAATCGTAGATGATAGCAAACGTAAGTTTGACAACGAGGCTGCTTTTAAAAAATTTGGGTTTAACCCTGAAGAAATAATTTCTGCTACTGCTCAAGATTTGAGTTATTACACTAATGGATTACCTCTAACTGCTAGCTCCACCTACCCTACCGGAGCCTTATTACGTGATCCTCAAAGTGGAGGCGTTTATTTTGTTCAAGATGGCATTAAAGCGCCAATTATAGATAAAGTTTTATTAGAAAAAAAATTTGCTGGACAGGATATTATTAAAGCCACCAGCCAAGAATTAGCTTTATACACAAAAGTAAGTCCCTTACTGTTTGAAGATGGAGAACTATTAAAATCTGATAGTGCTAGTACAGTTTACTTAATTGCCAACGGCACTAAGCGCCCATTTATGAGCGGTAATGATTTCGAGAAACTAGGCTATAAATGGAGTAATGTTATTACAGTCTCCCCTCAACTTCTCTACCTTTATCCCTTAGGTAATTATGTAACTTACGAAATTAACAAATAAATAATTCCGCTTCTTTTTTATAATAAACCCCGCTTATTTTTAAAGCGGGGTTTTATAAAGTAATAACTACTAACATAATAATTATTTTTGGTCAATATTTAATAAATAAGTAAACTATAATATACTTAAAATACAATAAATATAACATATGCCAATTATTGCCAGTGCTTTTTTGCCGCCATCACCACTACTTATACCAGAGATAGGTAAACAAAATACTAATATATTAGCCAAAACTTTAACAGCCTATAAAAATATGGCTGATATTTTAAAAGAATCAGAGATTGAGGTAATTATTGTTATTTCTGCCAATGGAAACTTACAAAACAATAATATTAGTTTAAATGTTAACCCTGAGCTAAAAATTAGCTTTCAAGAGTTTGGAATACTTTCTACGCTTAAAACATTTACCCCAGCTTTAGAATTAGCTGACAAGCTCAAAAAGGATTTAGAAACATCAGAAGACGCAATTCGCTTAAGCAGTCAATCGTATTTAGATTATGGCTGCGCCGTACCTCTGCAACTGCTTACTAATAGTTTTAAAAATATCAAAATACTACCATTATTTCCGGCAAAAAACCTAGACCGTACTTACCATTTTCAATTCGGCAAAAAACTAGGAGAGTATTTACACACGAGACCGGAAAAAATTGCTATTATTGCTGCTGGAGACTTATCTCATCGCTTAAAAAAGAATTCTCCTGCCGGATATTCGCCAAAGGGGATACGTTTTGACAATCGAATAATTGAATACCTTAATGAATCAAACGGTAGTACTGAAAAAATTATGTCCATAGATGATAAAATTGCTGACGAAGCAATGGAGAATGGTTTAAAACAACTATCCCTGCTCTTGGGCGCCATTGGCGAAGACTATCAATCAGAAATTCTAGCTTATCAGAATGATTTCGGTGTTGGCTATTTAAGTGTAAACTTTAATCTCCAAGTTGCTCCTATTTAAATTATAACTATATGGACGGTATTGCCGATATTTTAAAATCACATCAAAGCAAAAAAGCTCCAGCCTATCCTTGGCAAGACTTAGCCTTACGTGTTATTCAAGAATTAAATATTCCTGGATTTAAAAGAGGGGCGGTTTTTAAGGTGTGTAAAAATTTAGCTCCAAACCTAGTAGAAAGAGCCATGAATGATACTAAAGAATTATGTAAAACATCATCTGCTTGGAAATATTTCTTTAAGTTAGCCGATCAACATCTACCCGCCAAAGAAACGGTAGACTCAAAAACAAAAAAAGACAATTAATTTAAATTATATGAATGGAAATATCAAAGATATAGTTCATCATCCTCATCCAATATTACGTAAAGTTTCAACTACTATACCAGGTAAAAAAATAAAACAAAAAAACTTCCAACAATTTCTTAATGACCTGGAAGCAACTATGTTAGCTAAAGATGGCGCTGGCTTAGCTGCGCCACAAATAGGCGTTAACGATCGCGTAGTAGTGATATTTCGGCCAGACAATAAACATCTGTTTCTTATTAACCCTCAAATAACCAAAAAATCCTGGGGTAAAAAAGTAGAAGAAGAGGGCTGCCTCTCTGTTATTGATGAAAAAGGCAGAATTATCTACGGCCCAGTAGAAAGACATAAGCGTGTCACCTGCATCTACTATGATCGTGAAGGCAAAAAGAAAAAAATTCAAGCTGACGAGAGACTATCTCGAGTCATCCAGCATGAAATAGATCATCTTGATGGCATTCTCTTTATTGATCATCTAAACAAATAAAAAAATATCGGCCCATAAGCCGATATTTTTTCACAAAAAGTCTTAACTATTTTTTTCGTCTTTTATAGATAAGATAAACGAAGAAAATAAAAACAAAAACTAACAAACCCCAAGATATCTCTGTATAATATCTCTTCCACAAAGTCTCATTAGCTCCAAAAAAATAACCTAAAGCAGATAATACTATTGTCCAGATGCTTGAACCTAAAAAAGTATATAAAATAAATTGAGATAAAGGCATTTTAGCAAAACCAGCCGGTAATGATATTAACTGTCTAATCACTGGAATTAAACGTCCAAAAAAAGTGGAACTACGGCTATACTTAACAAAAAGCTGCTCTGATCTTTCTAATTGTTCAGATTTAAGTAATAGAAATTTAGCCCATCTAGTTTTTATTAACCGATAAATTAATGGACGACCGAGATAATAAGCTAAAAAATAGTTAAGCAAAGCTCCAATTAAACTACCAAGAATACCTGCGCCAATAACTAGCCAGATACTAAGTTTGCCTTGAGCGGCTAAATAAGCAGCAGGAGGAATTACAATTTCTGAAGGAAAAGGAATAAAAGAACTTTCTATAGCCATTAAAAAAACAATCCCCCAGTAACCTATTTCTTGGGCGAATTGTAATAAGATATTTACTAGTGCTATTAACATAAATATTATCAAATTAATCTATCCTTATTATACTATAAAACCATAAAAGGGAGAACAAAAACTTGCTTTTCCCGTCTTAATCAGTTAATTTATAAACATGAATAAACCAATAAAAACAATTTTCATGGGCACTCCTGACTTTGCCGTCCCCGGATTAAAAACTCTTTTAGCGTCCACAGATTTTGAACTCATAGCTGTTTATACACAAACGGATAAAAGTGTTGGACGTAAACATGTCCTAACCGCTCCACCGGTTAAAAAAGTAGCCCTTGACGCTGGAGTTCCTGTATTTCAGCCAAAAAGAATCAAAGAAGTAATCAAAGATATTGAGGACTTGAAACCTCATTTAATCGTGGTTATTGCCTACGGCAAAATTATCCCTCAAGCCATTCTTGATATTCCTACCTATGGCTGTGTTAATGTTCATGCTTCCCTTCTACCTAAGTATAGAGGAGCTTCTTGTCTGCAAGCGCCAATAAAAAATGGTGATAGTGAAACTGGTATTACTATCATGAAGATGGATGCTGGACTAGACACTGGTCCGATTTTAAAACAACTAAAAATTACTTTAAAGGGAGATGAAAATTTAGAAATTTTACATGATCGTTTAGCTCAAATGGGGGCTGATAATTTAAATACCGTAGTATTAGATTACTGCGCCGGTAAAATTACCCCGCAAGTACAAGATGAAACTAAGGCAAGTTACGTTGGTTTAATTACTAAAGAGGATGGACTACTTAATCCTCAAGGTGCCGCTAAAGAACTAGAAAGGCAAATTAGAGCTTATACTCCTTGGCCAGGCTCATATTTAGTATTACCCAATCAAGAAAAACTGAAAATAATCGAAGCAGAAGTATCTAAAATGGAAAATGGCCGTAAAATTGGTGAAATTTATCAAGAAAATGATGAATTATACCTTTGCTGTGGACAAAATGCTCTGCATATATTAAAATTACAACGTGAAAATCGGAATGCCTTGATAGCCTCCGACTTTTTAAAAGGAAATAAAGATTTAATTGGTTTAATTGCTAAATAAACTTAATAAATAAATGGTCTCTTCGTCTAACGGCTAGGACGCCAGGTTCTCATCCTGGTAATAGGGGTTCGATTCCCCTAGGGACTACTA
>JAFGTW010000054.1 GCA_016938835.1 Patescibacteria group bacterium | reverse complement strand
GATACGGTGACTTGGAGTTATTGCTTATTAAGTGGTGGGGTGATTTAAAGCTATAGTGATACGATGACTTGGAGTCATCGTATCACTGCTAACAAGTGTATTAACTTCTAACAAAGAGAGAAACGACTTCTAGGAGTTGGGGATGATCTTCGAGGGCAATTTTAGCCACTGCATAGAAGTCGTGCATCTGGAGCCCCACTAATTTTGGTTTTGTCCAACAACACGTATAAAAATCGTAGTGAATACGATGCTACTCTGTTTTTATGGGCTTGGATGTTAGGCACAGTTTTTTTATTAAAATAGTCTAGTATCCCAAAAATAATCTTCAATTCTTACCAGTTGTACATGCTCCGAAAATTTTGTGTGTTCCGTATTTATTATATAATTGTATTCGTGTGGGATTACTGCAGATGGTACCTTTAATACTAAAGATTCTTGATTTTCATACCAATCAGATCCTATTTTTTGCAGTACTGAATAAGCAGCCATTTTTCGCCAATTAGATGGTAGGTCATCAATCATAATTTGCTTTACTAAATGATCGATATCAGCTAACGAGATAATCATTACTTTATATTCAACTTTAGGCTTTATAGCATTTTTATGTACAATTAACTCCAAAGTTGATAAGGATCTTGAAGATCCAGCATAGATTACATTTTGTCCATCAAAATTCCATCTATTTGCACTGCCCGAAGCTGATAATTTTTTGGAATGCTTCTTATTTGAAATACGAAAAATTTCCATAATTATACATTATCTCCGTATTCCATTGCTGTTAACCTATCTTCTGTAAATCTAATGCCAGTAATTGTATTTAAAAAAGTAACTGGGGCAACGCCATCAAAATAGAAATTTTCAGAATTTAACCAGTTGTTAAATTCCTCACTTGAACCAAAAACCTCATTACCATGTTTGTATAAAGAAAGTAAAAGAAGTAATTGCTCTTTTATATTATTTTTGAATTTATTTTCAGGTTTTTTATAATTCCGCAGAGTTCTAACACTGATGTTTAGCATATTTGATATCACCTCATCTCTTCGTGAAGAATAGTCTTTAAACATCTTCATATATGACCAATTTATTTCTTTTGATTTAAGCCAGTATAATACTTCACTATCAGATATGCTATCTGGGATTTGTTTCAATTCTGCAAACTGTTTTTCTTTTACTTTTCCCATGATATTAGAGTTTATAATGCAAATATAGGTAAAATTGCCGACTATGTCAAGAAATATTACCCATTATGTCTTAATGCATTAAATACTGATTATGTCAAGATATAGTAGTTATTCAGTGTATTCTAATGTGGGAAATTGCACCTAACTTGTTATACCCTCATAAAACATACTCCTTTACCCTATATTTTTATTGGATAAACCACTGTTAATTGGTTTTAAAGATCGTAAACTATTTTATACAAAAAGAAAGAGATGTACGAGCGTAGGGGTTTATTGAACGAACGGAGGAATTTTCTTGATAAGCGTAATTTTATACTTTGTTTTTTTCTGCACTCAGATTATTCGCTGAATTGCTTGGAAATAAAAAATCGTTGCTTACGTGTAAAAAAGAACCGTCGGGAGAATATGGTACTGAAAGCTTAATTGGGGGTTAGGTTTAGCGGGGGCAACGTGATACGGTGACTTGGAGTTATTGCTTATTAAGTGGTGGGGTGATTTAAAGCTATAGTGATACGATGACTTG